>JAWVEW010000240.1:0-24095 GCA_033856495.1 Miltoncostaeaceae bacterium
AGTCGAGAGCCTTGAGATTGAAACGAATCCCTCTTATCGTTTGAAGATCCTCAGCGTACTCTCGGAGTGTGAAAAGTTGCAAGCAGGAGGCGAGGATGGCCACCGTTGCTGCAGGTGCGGCGATCGTCGAGGAGGACGGTCCGGTCCTGGAGCGCGGCTGCGGCCGGGCCGTTCTCACCGGCAACGAGCTGATCGTGAAGGGCGCGCTCGAGGCCGGCATCTCGCTGATCACCGGCTATCCCGGCTCGCCGGTGGCCGAGGTCTTCCCGATCTGCGAGGCGCACGCGCAGCACCTGCGCCAGCTGGGCGTCGAGGCCATCCTGGCCAACAACGAGGCCCAGAGCGCGGCCATGATCAACGGCGCGCGACAGGTGCCGGGATCCCGCTCGATGACCGTCTTCAAGAGCGTCGGCGCCTACGTCGCGCTGGACGCGCTCGCGATCGCGAACGCCGCCCGGCCCGGCCGGGGGGCGGGGGCGATCGTCGTGGTCGGCGACGATCCGGCCTGCTCGTCCACCCAGGTCGGCGCGGACAGCCGCCTGACGCTGGCCGCCGGCCGGATCCCGGTCCTGGAGCCGGCGACGCCCCAGGAGATGAAGGACTTCGTCGGCACCGCCCTGGAGCTGTCGGCAGAGGCCGAGCTGATCCTCGCGGTGATGGTCACCACCGAGCAGGCCGACGGCTCCGGCGCCGTGGACCTGCTGCCGAACCTGCCGCCCCGGGTGGGCCCCCGGGCGCGGGTGGCGCTCGACACCGCCGGCGTGCGCGTGGCCGACGCCGTGTCGCTGCCGCCCCAGGCGAGCGCGCTCGAGGCCGACGTCCTGCTGCGCCGCCTGCCCGCACTGCACGCGGCGGTGGCGGCCCGGGGCCTCGACCGGGAGGAGCGGCCCCGGCGCGACCCGCTCGACGGCATCGGCTTCGTGGTGGCCGGGGCGAGCTACCCGCTGCTGCGGGAGGCCCTCGACCGGCTGGGGCTCGACGGCCGGGTGCCGCTCCTGCGGCTCGCGCTCACCTGGCCGCTCGACCCGGACACGGTCGCCCGCTTCGCGGCGACCGTCGGCGAGGTGGTGGTGGTGGAGGAGCGGGCCGGCCACCTGGAGGACCAGGTCCGGCGCGCCCTCGAGGGCAGCGGCACGCGGGTCTGGGGCAAGCGCTTCCCCGAGGGCATCGGCTTCCCGGAGGCCGGCGGGCTCGACCCGGACCTCGTTCGGGCGGCGCTCGAGCGCCTGATCCTTCAGCGTCCGGCGGCCTTCCCGGCGGAGGTCGTGGCCCGCGCCACCGCCGACGCGGCCCGGCGCGCGGCGCCGGCGGCGCCCGCGCTGAAGGTGCTGCAGCGCACCCCGACCTACTGCGCGGGCTGCCCCCACCGGGGCACGAGCTCGCCGCTGATCGAGATCCGGCGCCGCCTCGGCGACGCGGACTACATGCGCCGCGTCCATGGCCGCGCGCCCGTCGACCTCATCGCCCACGGCGGCATCGGCTGCTACTCGATGTCGTTCCTGCCGCCGTTCGAGGAGATGCACGACCTCTCCGCGATGGGCCTCGGCGGGGCCACCGGCGCGGGCTCCGCGCCGCTCGTCACCAACCGGCACTACGTGCTGGTGGGCGACGGCACGTTCTTCCACGGCGAGATGTCGACGATGGCCAACGCCATCAAGCAGCGCCAGGACATCCTCTACATCGTCCTCGACAACAAGAACACCGCGATGACCGGTCACCAGGGCACGCCCGCCAGCGAGACGGACCTCATGGGCCGGCCGCAGGCGCCGATCGAGATCGAGCGCATCGTGGCCGCCATGAGGCCGGCCTTCCTCGCCCGCTCGAACCCCGACGACCGCGACGCCCACATGGCGCTGCTGGAGCGCGCGTTCCTGATGGACGGCACCCGCGTCGTGATCGCCGACAAGGAGTGCGCGATCACCTCCGGCCGGCGCCGGCGCGCCGAGCGCGCGGCGATCGTCCGCGAGCGCGGCTACCTGCCCGAGATCACCCGCTACAACGTGGTGGAGGAGGCCTGCGAGAACTGCCGCGAGTGCACCCGCAGCACCGCCTGCCCGGGGCTCGCGATCGTCGACACCCCGCTGGGCCAGAAGGTCGGCATCGACGGGGACGTGTGCGTCGACGACGGCTACTGCGCCGCGATCAAGGCCTGCCCGAGCTTCGAGCGGGTGACGATCCGCCGGCGGCGGGCGCCCCAGCGGCCGGTCGCCCCATCGGCCGCGGCGGCGCTGAGGCCGCCGCGGATCCAGGCTCCGGCGATCTTCCGCGCCCGCGTCGCCGGCGTCGGCGGGATGGGGATCGGCGTGGTCGCCAGGATCCTGACCGAGGCCGCGTCCCGCCGGTTCGAGGCCGTCGACGGCTACCAGAAGAAGGGCCTGGCGCAGCGCGGCGGCTCGGTTCACGCCGACCTCGTCGCCCACGACGGGCGGCTGCCCCGGGCGGGCCTCGTGGCTCCGGGCGAGGCGGACCTCGTGATCGGGCTCGACCTGCTCGAGGGGCTGCGCGCGCTCGAGCTGGCCGACCCGGCCCGCACCTTCGCGGTCATCGACACCTCCCTGCGCCCCACCGTCGCCCAGCTCATGGCCAACCGGCCGCTCCCGGCGGATGCGCTGGAGCGCGCCCGCGAGCGGGTCGCCGACCTGCTCGCCGCGGACTTCTCGGGCGCCTGCCAGCGCGAGCTGGGCGAGCGCCTCTACGGCAACGTGGCGATGCTGGGGGCTGCCTGGCAGCGCGGCTGGCTGCCGATGGACGCGGAGGCGCTCGAGGCGGCCGTGCGGACCGTCGCGGGAGGGCGCGCCGCGGCCAACCTGCGCGCGCTGGAGCTGGGACGCAGGCTGGCGGTCGCGCCGCAGGCCGCGCCGGACGAGGAGGGCGTCGAGGCGCTGCTGGACCGCGAGGAGGGCTGGATCCGCTCCCGCCGCGAGCGCCGCGCCTTCCGCGCCGGCGTCGAGCGGGCGCGGGCGGCCGGCTGGGGCGAGGAGGCCCTGCGGGCGCTCGCCCCCCGCCTCCCCGAGATCCTGGTCTGGGGCGGGCCGCGCTACGCCGACCGCTACCTGGGCGCGCTCGAGCGGGTCGCGGCCGCGGTGCCGGCGCTCCTGCCGCACGCGATCCACAACCTGCACCGCGCGATGGCGATCAAGGACGAGGTCTTCGTCGCCCACCTGCTCACCAGCGAGCGCAAGTACGCGCGCGACCGCGAGCGCTTCGGCATCGATCCCGCCCGGGGCGACCGCCTCTCCTACGTGCACCTGAACCGCCCCGCGTTCGACCTGCTGGGGCGCCACGTCGAGTTCGACATGCGCACGCGGGACTGGATGCTGCGGATGGTGCGCCGCGCCCGCGTCCTGCGCCGCCTGATGCCGGCCTGGCACCGGCGCGAGCGCGCCTTCCGCGACTGGTACGAGCAGGAGGCGCTGGGCGCCGTCTGCGACGGGCGCCTCGCCGGCGCGGCCGCCGAGGAGGCGCTGCGCCTGCCGGAGCAGGTCACCGGCTACCGCGCGGTGCGCTACCCGAAGGAGGACGCCGCGTACGCGCGCTTCCGCGATCTCATCCAGCACACCACCGATACGGACAGCGAGGACAGGACATGAGGATCCTTGACGCGGCGGTCGGACCGTTCGAGCGGGTCATCTGGGCGACCGACGACGACTCCGGCCTGCGGGCGATCGCCGCGGTGCACAACACCGCGCTCGGCCCCGCCCTCGGCGGCACCCGCTTCTACCCCTACGCCGACGAGGCGAGCGCGGTCATCGACGTGCTGCGCCTGGCCGACGGCATGACGCTGAAGTCCGCGGCGGCCGGCCTGGACGTGGGCGGCGGCAAGGCGGTCATCATCGGCGACCCGACCCAGCCCAAGACGGACGCGCTCCTGCGCGCGTATGCGCGCGTGCTCGACCTGTTCCAGGGCAGCTTCTTCACGGGCGAGGACGTCGGCACCACCGTCGAGGACATGGAGCGCCTGCGCGAGCACACGCCCCACGTGCTGGGCGTCAGCGAGCGCATGGGCGGCGGCGGGGACCCCTCGCCGTTCACCGCGCAGGGCCTCGTCGCGGCCATGCGCGCCGCCTGGGAGGCCGAGACCGGGCGCTCCAGCCTGGCCGGAGCCCACATCGTGATCCAGGGCGTGGGGAAGGTGGGCGCGGGCGTCGCCGAGCGGACCGCCTCCGAGGGCGCGCTGGTCGCCGTCTGCGACATGGCCCCGGGCCGCGGCGAGGCGCTCGCCGAGCGGCTCGGCGTGGGGCTCGTGCCGACGGACGTCGCGCTCGCAATGCCCTGCGACATCCTGGCGCCCTGCGCCATGGGCGGCGTGATCAGCCGGCACACGGTGCCGGCCCTCGGCTGCCGCTGGATCGTCGGCGCCGCCAACAACCAGCTGACCGACGACGGCGTGGCGGACATGCTCGCCGATCGCGGCATCGGCTACGTTCCGGACTTCGTGGCCAACGCCGGCGGCGTGATCTCGGTGGCGCAGGAGCGTCACGGCTGGGAGCGCGGCCGCGTCGCGGCAGCCGTCGAGGGAGTGGGGGACACCGTACGCGACCTGATCGAGGAGTCCCGGGTGGAGGGCGAGACCACCCTCACCTGCGCCAGGCGGCTCGCGGCGGAGCGGATCGCGCTCGCCCGGCACGGATGACATGAGCCTGGGGCTCACCGAGGAGCAGGTGCAGCTGAGGGCGACCGTGCGCGAGCTCGCCGAGAGCCGGATCGCGCCGGTCGCCGAGGCGCTCGACCGGGAGGAGCGCTTCCCCTACGAGATCGTCGCGATGCTCGGCGATCTCGGCCTGATGGGCATGACGGTGCCGGAGCGCTACGGCGGCGCCGGGCTCGACACGCTGTCCTACGCGCTCGCCCTCGAGGAGCTTGCACGGGTGGATTCCTCGGTGGCGATCACGGTGTCGGCGCACACCTCGCTGGGCACGGGCGCCATCGTGCGCTTCGGGGACGAGGCCCAGCGCGAGCGCTGGGTGCCGGACCTCGCCGCGGGCAGGCGGCTGGCGGCCTTCGGGCTGACCGAGCCGGAGGCCGGCTCCGACGCCGGCGCCTGCCGCACGCGGGCGGCGGAGCGCGAGGGCGGCGGCTGGACCCTCGACGGCGAGAAGATGTTCATCACCAACGCCGGCACCGACATCACGGCCTGCTGCACCGTCACCGCCCTCAGCGCTCCCGGCGAGATCACGCTCTTCATCGTCCCCGCCGACGCGCCGGGCTACCGGCCGGGGCCGCCGCTGCGGAAGATCGGCTGGCACGCGAGCGACACCCGCCCCCTGCACCTGGACGGCGTCCGCCTCGATCCGGACGCGCAGCTCGGCGCCCGCGGCCAGGGCCTGCGCCACTCGTTGACGCTGCTCGACATGGGCCGCATCGGGGTGGCCGCGATCGGCGTCGGGCTGGCGCAGGGCGCGCTGGAGCTGGCGCTCGCCCACGCGCGCAGCCGGCGCCAGTTCGGCCGGGCGATCGCCGCCTTTCAGGCGATCCAGTTCCAGCTCGCGGAGATGGCGACCGAGATCGAGGCGGCCCGCTGCCTGCTGCACGAGGCCGCCCGCCACGCCGACGCCGGGCGGCCCTTCGGCAAACTGGCGGCGATGGCGAAGCTCACGGCCGGCCGCCTCGCCCAGACGGTCGCCGAGCGAAGCCTGCACATCCACGGCGGCTACGGCTGGATCGAGGAGAGCGCGATCGCCCGCCTCTACCGGGACGCCAAGATCCTGGAGATCGGGGAGGGCACGAGCGAGGTGCAGAAGATGGTGATCGCCCGCGCCATCGGCGCCCACGAGTAGCGCGATGGCCGACCCGCCCCCCATGGAGCCTTACACGCTCTCGATCCTGGTGATGCCCGCCCAGGCCAACCACCTGGGCGTGATGCACGGCGGCCACATGCTGAGCTTCATGGACATGGCGGCCTGGGTGCTGGCGGCCCGGGCCGTCGAGGAGGGCCAGACGGTGATGTTCAAGGCCGTGAACGACTGCGTCTGGGTGGCGCCGATCCACGCCGGCGAGGTCTGCTCCGTGACGGCGAGCCTGGAGGCGGTCGGCACCACCTCGCTGACCGTGGCGCTCGAGGCGAGCGCCGAGGACCCCGGCCGCAAGGTCACCCGGCCGGTCTGCAGCGCCCGCTTCACGATGGTCGCGGTGGGCGAGGACGGCAAGGCGGAGCCGGTGCGGCTGGCGCGGTCCGTCCGCCGGCGCTCGCGGGCGGCGGCCAAGGGCTGAGCCCGGGGTTTCGGCGCGCCGGGGGCGGGCATCTGGCCCGCCCATGGCGAGATTGCGACGCGTCGACTGCGCGGGTCCCGGGATCGCACGCCGCCGGCGGGGTCGGGGCTTCGAGTACCTGGACGCGCAGGGCCGGCGGATCGAGGACGAGGAGACGCTCGCGCGCGTCGCCGAGCTGGCGGTGCCGCCGGCCTGGCGCGAGGTCTGGATCTGCCCCCACCCCCGCGGGCACCTGCAGGCCACCGGCATCGACGCCGCCGGCCGCAAGCAGTACCTCTACCACCCGGACTGGCGCGCCCACCGCGACCGCCAGAAGTTCGACCGGATGCTGGAGTTCGCCCGGGCGATGCCCGGCCTGCGCGAGGCCGTGGCCGGGCATCTGGACGACGAGGAGCTGACCCGGGAGCGCGTGCTGGCCTGCGCGGTCCGGCTCCTCGACCGCGGCCTCTTCCGGATCGGCGGCGAGGGCTACGCGGAGCAGAACGAGACCTTCGGGCTGGCCACGCTGCTGAAGCGCCACGTGAAGCTGGGGCGCGACGGCGCGATCCGCTTCGACTACCTCGCCAAGGGCGGCCAGCGGCGGGTCCAGGCGGTGATCGACCCGGACGTCTACCGCGTGATCGAGCCGCTCAAGCGACGTCGCCGCGGCGGACCCGAGCTGCTCGCCTTCCGCAGCGGCCGGCGCTGGACGGACGTGCGCTCGGTCGACGTCAACGACTACATCAAGGACGTGACGGCCGGCGATTTCTCCGCCAAGGACTTCCGGACCTGGAACGCGACCGTGCTCGCTGCGGCGGCGCTGGCGGAGACGCCGCCAGCCGCCTCGACGAGCGCCCGCAAGCGCGCCATCGCCGGCGCCGTACGCCGGGTGGCCGACCAGCTCGGCAACACGCCGACCGTCTGTCGGAACTCGTACATCGACCCGCGGGTCCTGGACCGCTACGACTCCGGGCGCGTGATCCCCGCCGCGGACCTGGCGGTCCAGCTCGACGAGCTGGAGGACTTCGCCGCCCGGCACGGGCTGGAGCGGGCGGTGCTGGAGCTGCTCGACCCGGACGGCTGAGCCGCCGGGCCGCCGGACCCGCCGGGCGCCTCTGAGATGATCGGCGCCGATGCAGGCGCCGCAGCGATCCGCGGAGCGGGACGGGGTCGGGGAGCACAACCTCCCCGTGGCGCTGACGTCGCTGGTCGGGCGCGCGCGCGAGCTCCAGGCGATCGGCGAGGCGCTCGGCCGGACCCGCCTCGTCACGCTGACCGGCCCGGGCGGCGTGGGGAAGACCCGCCTGGCGCTGGAGCTGGCCCGTCGGCAGACGGCCCGCCGCCGCGACGGCGTGTGGATCGTGGATCTCGCCGCGGCCCCGGGCACACCCGACGTCGCGGCCGAGACGGCCCGGGTGCTCGGCGTCGGCGCCGCCGGGGGGACGGCGGCGGACGACGCGCTGCGCCGCTACCTGCGCGACCGCGACCTGATGCTGGTGCTCGACAACTGCGAGCACGTGATCGACGCCTGCGCGGCGCTCACGGCCGGCGTGCTCGGCCACTGCCCCCGGGTCCGCATCATGGCCACCAGCCGGCAGTCGCTCGGCGTGGTCGGCGAGACCGTGTGGAGGCTGGACGCGCTCGGTTCCGAGGACGCCAGGCACCTCTTCCTGGGGCGCGCCAGGGAGCGTCTGCCGGGGTTCGTTCCCGATGTCGAGAGCGATGCCGTGATCGAACGCCTGTGCGCGCGGCTCGACTGCCTCCCGCTCGCGATCGAGCTCGCCGCGGCCCGGCTCAGCGCGATGTCGCCGGCGGAGATCCTCGCCGGCGTGGAGGCGCGGCTGGGCGACCTCTCCGGCGGCGCACGCCGCCTCCCCGAGCACCACCGGAGCGTGAGCGCGGCGGTGGAGTGGAGCGCGCGGCTGCTGGAGCCGGACGAGCAGAGGGCCTTCCGCGTCCTCGCGGTGTTCGTGGGCGGCTTCGACGCCGTCGCGGCCCGCGCCGTCGCGGGGCTCTCGCCCGACCTGCTCACGCGGCTGGTCGACAAGTCGCTCGTCACGGTGGTGGAGCAGCGGGGCGGGCGAACCAGGTACCGCCTGCTCGAGGCGGTGCGCGAGCACGCCCACGAGCGGCTGGTGGAGGCGGGCGAGGTCGATGACGCGCGCCGGCAGCACCTTCGCCACTTCTCGGCGCTGGCGGACGTCTCGCACGCGGGATGGCCGTCGCCGCGCGCGCAGGCGCTGGTCGGGGAGCTCGCCGCGGACTACGAGAACGTGCGGGCGGCGCTCGAGTGGGCCGCGGACACCGATCCATGCGGCGCGCGGCCGCTGCTGGCCGCCACGCGCGGCCTCTTCCACGTGCTCGGCTCGGCGGACGGCCGACGGCTCGCGGAGCTCATGGTGCAGCGGTGCCCGGCCCGCGACCGGGACCGGGCGAACCTCCAGATCATGGCCGGGCAGCTCGCGATGGTCCTCGGGGACGGAGCGGCGGCGCGGCGCGCGCTCGAGGAGGCGCGCCTGCTCGCCGCCGAGCTGGGCGAGCGTGAGGTCGAGGGCTGGGCCTGCTGCTTCGCCGGGTTGGTCGAGACGCTCGGCGGGTCGATCGCGGCGGCGCGCGGGCACCTCGAAGCCGCGCGCGCGTTGCACGGCGGCCTGGCGGTGCCGAGCGGGTGGGCCCGCGCGACGGCGGCCCTGGGCCTCACGTTCCTGATCGACGGCGAGCCGGCGCGGGCCCGCGAGCTGGTGGAGGAGGCGCTCGCCGTGGACGTCGCCGAGGACGACGAGTGGGGCCAGGGCCACTGCAACCTCTACCTCGGGATCATCGCCGACGCCGAGGCGGCCGACCCGGGGATCCTCACGTCGCACTACCGCGAGGCGGTCGAGCGGCTGCGCGGGTTCCGGGGCGGTCCGCTCCTGCCCCTCGCCATGATCGGCCAGGCGGGCGTCCTCGCCGCGCGGGACCCCGCGCGGGCGCTGCGCGTGATCGCCGCCGCACACGCGCTCATGGAGCGAACGGGCACGGGGCTCGACCCGTACTTCGCGGGCCGTGTGGAGCGGATCCGCGCGGCCGCCGAAACGCCGCTCGGCGCGGACGCGCAGCGCGTCTGGGCGGCGGGCGCGCGCCTGGCGGTCGACGAGGCAATCGGGCTGGCGTTTGGGACCAGGGCCCCCCGTCCCGCGGCGTCCGGGGGGCTGACGGAGCGCGAACGCGAGGTCGCCGTCCTGGTGGCCGAGGGGCTCTCGAACCGGCAGATCGCGGCGCGCCTCCACGTCTCGGTGCGCACGGTCGAGAGCCACGTCCGCCACACGCTCACGAAGCTGCGGCTCGTGAACCGCACGCAGCTCGCCAGGTGGGCGCACGAGCGAAATCAGTAGTGGCGTACGTGGATGCGCTGATGACTGCCCGCCCCGCCCCCTCCTAGCGTGGGATCAGCCGCCGCGGCCCGCGGCGGAGACCACAGCGGAGGAGCGGCGATGGCGACCTGTCAGATCTACGACAACCCGGACGTGACGGCGGAGGACTTCGAGCGGCTCTCGCTCCACGTTCGTTCCACGGGCCCGATGATGCCGGAGGGCGCCCGCCTGCTGGTGGCGGGGCCGACCGCGGGCGGCTGGCGCGTGGTGACCGTCTGGGACTCGGACGAGGCGCTCCAGCGCTTCGTCGCCGAGCGTCTCGTGCCCGCCTACGAGGCGGCCGGGCTCTCGCTCGACAACGCGACGCGCACCTCGTTCGACGTGCACACGCTGGTGGCCGGCGATCTGGTCGGCACCCCGGCCTGACCTGAACGGCCCCCTGGCCGCCGCGGCGCCGGCGGCCAGGGGGTGGAATGCGCGGATGGCGCTCGGGCGCCAGGGCGTCGGGTCGGTGAGGTACTGGCTCCCCATCATGCGCCGCCGGTGTCCGATCGGCGCACCGGTTCGAGCGACGCAGCCAGCGCCAGCAGGTCGTCGAGCGGCAGGTCGGAGCTGAGCCGGATAGGCGTGTCGACGCGCTGGAGCTTCAGCTCCCGCCGGCCGGCCGGGTGACGTGCGCGCCGCTCTCGCACGAGGACCAGGGCTCCATCGTGCTCGACGGGGTCCCAGGCGTGGCGGTCCGGGATGGCGGCGCCGGCGGCGCACTCCACCAGATCGAGCCGCCCCGGGAGGTCGTAGAAGACGTGGACCTCGGCCGGCCGCGACGGCGGGCGGATGGCCGGCGGGAGAATGGCGACACGGTGCTCCGTCGTCCGCGGCAGCGCGCTCGGGGTCAGCACCGTGAACTCGACCGCCCGCGCGGCCTCCTCCAGCGTGAACCAGCTGCCGCCGGCCGTTGCACCGCCGCCGGCCGGCCGCAGCGGCAGCACCGGCTCTCCCGCCGGTGCCGCGAAGCGGAAGAGGCCGGGCTCAAGCGGCTCGTCGAAGACCGGCTCCAGCATCTCGGTGACGGCGAAGGGCTCCCCGTCCAGCAACGTGGCTGCGCGGAGGAGGACGCCGCGCTCGCCGTCCACCATCAGGTCGTAGCGATCGGCCCAGGACGCGAACCCCTCGCCGAAAGGGGCAGCTCGCTGACGAAGGCCCCGTGGCCGGGCACGTGCGACCAGCAGCGCTCGCCATCGATCACGGTGACTGCCGTCCGGGACCCCCCGTCCCGCTCGAGGGGGTGCTCCACCCGCATTCGCCGCGGCCCGTCGACCCGGAGCCGGGTGACGAACTCGCTCTCGCCGGCCGCTTCCCGCCGCTCCGACGCCCATGCGGCCGTCGCGTCCCCTCCCCGCTGCCGGCGGTGGCGGTCGAACGCCCGCTGCCAACGCTCGCCGTGGTGCCAGCGGCGCACCAGGGCGCGCAGCGTCCCCAGCCGCTCGCGGGCGTCGTGGGCCAGGGCGAGAGCGTCGCCGAGCTCCGACATGGCGCCAGCGTAGTCGGAGACCCGCATTGGCCCACCGACGCGTCGCCGGGCGCGCCGGTAAACTCCCCCTCCGTGCCGCGCACCATCTCCTTCGCCCGAGGCGCACCCGCCCCGGAGGCGCTCGCGAGCGACCTGGTGGCCGCCTGCACCGCCGAGGCGCTCGCCGCTGACGGCGTGCGGCTGCTCTCGTACGGCACGGGTCACGGCTACCCGCCCCTGCGGGAGTGGCTCGCCGAGCGCCATGGGGTCGGCCCCGAGCGCGTCTTCGTCACCAACGGCTCCCTCCAGGGGTTCGTCTTCCTGCTGGAGGCGCTCGTCCAGCCCGGGGACCTGGTGGCGGTCGAGGCGCCGACCTCCGACCGGGCGCTTCTCCAGCTGACGATCCACGGGCTGGACGTTCTGCCCGTCCCGATGGAGGCCGACGGCATGGCGGTCGACGTCCTCGCCGCGGCCTGCGCCGAGGGCCGCGTGCCGCGCCTCGTCTACACGATCCCCAACTTCCAGAACCCCTCGGGCGCCACCATGGGGCTCGAGAAGCGGCGCGCGCTGGTCGAGCTGGCCGAGCGACACGGCATCCTGATCCTGGAGGACGATCCTTACGGCGCCCTGCGCTTCGAGGGGGAGCCCCTGCCGGGCCTGTTCGAGCTCGGGGGCCCGGAGCGCGTGATCTTCACCTCCTCGTTCTCCAAGACCGTCGCGCCGGGGCTGCGGGTGGGCTTCCTGGTGGCGCCCGAGCACGTCGCCGACCGCCTCGCCAAGGCCGCCTCGCGCACCTACATCTCCCCGGCGCTGCTCTCGCAGGGAGCGGTGCACCGGATCTGCGCCGACGGCCACCTCCCGGGCAACATCGCCCGGGTCACGCAGCTGATGCGCGTGCGGCGGGACGCGATGATCGAGGGCCTGCGCCACCTGCCGCCCGAGACCGAGTGCACGCCGCCGCAGGGCGGCTTCTTCTGCTGGCTGCAGCTGCCCGAGGGCCTGTCCGCCGACGAGCTCTTCGACGAGGCGGCCGCCGCCGGCGTTAACTACGTGAAGGGCAGCGACTGCTTCCTGGAGGGCGGGCAGCGGACGCTGCGCCTCGCCTACAGCGGGGTTGGCCCGGACGACATCGCCGAGGGCATGGAGCGGCTCGGGGCGGTCGTCTGGCGGGCGGCCGCGCCGGTCGGCTGAGCGATTCGCATGGTGGACCAGCCCACCGAGCCGACGCAGATCCAGGAGCCCCCCCGGCAGGGGCTCGACCCGCGCCAGGTGCGGCAGCTGCTGCTGGTCGCGGTGCTCGTCCTGGTCGCGGTCGTCATCCTGGCCTTCGTGATCCAGAACCGGCGCCGGACCACGGTCTCGTTCGTCTTCTTCGACACCAACGCCTCGCTCATCTGGGTGATCCTGCTGTCGGTGGTCGCCGGGATCATCGTGGGACTCGTGGTCCCGCCGATCATCCGCAAGCGCCGCACGAGGGCGTGACCGCCGCCGCGGCGGCGGCCCTGGAGCTGCGCCTGGTGCCCGCGCGGGCAGAGCCGCGCCTCGGATCCCTGGTCGAGCCGCTGCTCGTCGGCCTGGCGCGGCGCCCCCCGGCCCCCTTCCGGGTCGAGGTGGTCGATAGGGCCAGCGGCCGGGTGCTGCGCTCGCAGCCGGTCGACGGCACCTCGTCCGACGCGCAGGGCGTCCTGCTGGCGATGGAGTCCGACCTGGCGCGGCTGGAGACGCGCGCCTTCCTGCGGCGCTGGGGCCGTCGGAGCTGAGCGCCGTGACGGCGTGGCAGCGCGACGGCTGGGACGCGCGCACTCGCATCGGCGTGCTGGTGCCGCACGGCGACGTGGGCCCGGAGTCCGAGCTACAGGCGATGGCGCCCGCGGGGGTCGTGATTCATGCGGCTCGGGTGCCGTTCGGCGCCATGGCGCCGGGCGGGTCCATGGATCCGACGATCCCGCTTGCCCCCGTGCGCGCCTTCTCCGAGCCCCCGCACCTCGACGAAGCGGCGGAGCTGCTCGCCGCGGCGCCGATCCACGCGATCGCGTACGGCTTCACGAGCTCCGCCTACGTCATCGGCTCCGACGGCGAGGCGGCGATGATCGCGAGGCTGGAGCGGCGCACCCGCGGCATCCCGGTCGTCGCGCCCTGCGCGGCGTCGCTCGCCGCCCTGGTCGCCCTCGGCGCCTCCCGGATCGCGCTGATGACCCCGCCCTGGTTCGACGAGGAGCTGACCGGCCTCGGCCGACGCTACTACGAAGACGCCGGCCACGAGGTCGTCCTGGCCGAGGCGTGCGGGCTGCCGAGCGACCAGACCGCGATCAGGCCCGAGGACCAGCTGGCCTGGGCGCTCGCCAACGTGCCGGATGCGGCCGACGTCCTCGTCATCGGCGGCAACGGCTTCCGGGCGGTGGGCGCCATCGAGGCCCTGGAGGCCGGCCTCGGGCGGCCGGTGGTGACCGCCAACCAGGTCCTCCTCCGGGCCGCGCTGACCGCCGCCGGCGCGGACCCCGCCCAGGTGACGGGCTACGGGCGGCTCTTCTCCGCGTGAGCCGGCCGCCCGGGCCGGCGCTTCGGGCCCGGGCGGACACGATCGGCCTCACGACGCGGCGGGCGCCGCCTTCATCGTGTCGACGAGCTCCTGGACGGACCCGGCCGAGCGCCGCAGCGCCGCCAGCTCCGCCTCGTCCAGCTCCAGCTCGATGATCTCCTCGACGCCGCCCGCGCCCAGCTTCACGGGCACGCCGACGAACAGGCCGTCGATGCCGTACTGGCCCTCCAGCAGGGCCGCGCAGGGCAGCACCCGCTTCTGGTCGAGAAGGATCGAGTCGACCATCTCCACGACGGCGGCGGAGGGGGCGTAGAAGGCGCTGCCGGTCTTCAGCAGCTTGACGACCTCCGCGCCGCCGTTGCGCGCGCGGTCGACGATGCTCTCCAGCCGGTCCTCGGCGATCAGCTGCCGCACCGGGATCCCGGCGACGTTGGTGTAGCTGACGACCGGGACCATCGTGTCCCCGTGCCCGCCGAGCACGAACCCCGTGACGTCGCGGACCGAGACCCCGAGCTCCCAGGCGAGGAAGGTCCGGAACCGCGCCGAGTCGAGCACGCCGGCCATGCCCATCACCCGCTCCCTGGGGAAGCCGGTGGCGTCGTGGGCGACGTGGCACATCGCGTCGAGCGGGTTCGATACGACGATCACGATGGCGTCCGGGCTTGCAGCGGCGGCCTGCCGAGCGACCGAGCCGACGATCTCCTGGTTCTTGAAGAGCAGGTCGTCACGGCTCATCCCGGGCTTGCGGGCCAGCCCCGAGGTGATCACGACGATGTGGGAGCCGGCGGTGAGGTCGTAGTCGGTGGTGCCGACGACGTTCGGCTCGTAGCCGACGACGGGGCCGCTCTGGTTGAGGTCGAGCGCCTTGCCCTCCGCCAGCCCGTCGACGATGTCGAGCAGCACCACGTCGGCGTAGTCGCGCTCGGCCAGCCGCTGGGCGGTGGTGGCGCCGACGTTGCCGGCGCCGATGACGGTGATCTTGGTGCGCACGTCACTTCTCCTGGTCTCGAAGGTGCGGCCGGGTCAGGGGCGACCACCGGCCCCGCGCTCCTCGACACCCCACCTGCTGCGGACTGGGAGCGCGGTCCTCGTCCGCTCGGCTCGCCCGGGCGCCGGCGCCGCGCGCGATGGCGGCGCCCGGGAGCCCGGCCCCGCGGGTCTGGCTCAGGCCCGGACCGCGGACAGCTTCTCGATGATCGCGTCCGCCACCTGAGACGTCCCCACCGCGGTCGGGTCGTCGCGGTCCGGCTTCATGTCGTAGGTGACCGACTTGCCCTCGGCGATCACGTCGGCGATCGCCCCCTCCATCCGGTCGGCCGCCTCGATCTCCTCCAGATGGCGCAGCATCAGCACCCCCGAGAGCATCATCGCGATCGGGTTGACCTTGTTCTGGCCTGCGTACTTGGGGGCGCTGCCGTGGGTCGGCTCGAACAGCGCGGCGGCGTCGCCGATGTTGGCGCCCGGCGCCACGCCGAGGCCGCCGACCAGCCCCGCGGTGACGTCGCTGATGATGTCGCCGTAGAGGTTCGGCAGCACCAGCACGTCGTAGAGCTCGGGCTTCTGCACGAGCTGCATGCACATGTTGTCGACGATCCGCTCCTCGAACTCGATGTCCGGGTTCTGGTCGCCCACCTCGGTGGCGACCGCCAGGAACAGGACGTCCGTGTGCTTCATGATGTTGGCCTTGTGGACCGCGGTCACCTTGTGCCGGCCGTGGGCGCGGGCGTAGTCGAAGGCGAACTGGACGATCCGGCGGGCGCCCTCGACCGAGATCGGCTTGATCGAGATGCCCGAGTGCTCGCGGATGTGGGTGCCCGGCGAGAGCTGTTCGATCACCCGCGCCAGCTCCAGCTCCTCGGGGGTGTCCTTCTCGAACTCGATGCCGGCGTAGAGGTCCTCGGTGTTCTCCCGCACGATGATGATGTCGACGTCCTCGTAGCGCGAGCGCACGCCCTGGTAGCTCTTGCAGGGTCGCAGGCAGGCGTAGAGGTCGAGCTCCTTGCGGAGGGCGACGTTCACGCTCCGGAAGCCGGTGCCGACCGGGGTCGTGATGGGCCCCTTGATGGCGACGCGGTTCCTGCGGATCGACTCCAGCACGGACGGCGGAAGGGGCGTTCCGGCCGTCTTCATGATGTCGATGCCGGCCTCCTGGACGTCCCAGTCGAAGTCGACGCCGGTCGCCTCGAGGACGCGCCTGGTGGCCTCCGCGATCTCGGGTCCGGTGCCGTCGCCGGGGATGAAGGTGACAGTGTGGGCCACGCTGACGAGCTCCTTCACGAGGGACAGGCCAATCGCCCGCTTCGCCGCGAGGCGAGGGGCGTGGACCGCCGAACGGGCGGCCGCGCCCGGCCATGATACCCGTGCGGATCGTGGCCCTGTCGTCGATCGGCGCGCCTCGGGCGCATCCCGCCGAGGGTCGGTCGACAACGTCCGAGGCCACGGATAAGCTGCCGCGGACGATGGGGCGCGCTCCGCTGGGAGGGGAGGTTGTGGGCGCGATGAAGGCTGACGACCGAGTGCTCGGCATCGTCCTCGGGGCCCGCTGATGGGGATCGCAGCCGAGCCGCGGGGCCCGTCCACCGGGCGGCGACCCGTTCTTGCCCGCTTCCTCTCGGGCTCCTCGCGGTCCCGCGCCTCCGGCCGTGCCGAGGGGCGCTCGGCCCAGTCCCTGCTCGAGCGCAACGGCGACGGGCTCTTCCGCTACTGCGCGCTCATGCTCGGCTCCGCGGAGGAAGCGGGGGACTGCGTGCGCGCGGTTGCGGAGAAGGTCGCCGCCACCGTCCCGCAGAGCGTCCGCGGGCCGGCGCTGCGCCAGCGGCTCTTCCGGATCGCCCACGAGGAATGCATCGGCCGGCTGGACCGGCGCGACGCGCTCGACCACGCCGAGGCCGCCCAGGCGCGCGCGGGCACCCGCAGCGAGCTCCGCCAGCTGGCCGCCGACCTCGCGCAGCTGCCCCCCGAGCAGCGCTCGGCGCTGCTGCTGCGCGAGCTCAACGGCCTGCACCATGCGGGCCTCGCCGACGCCCTCGACCTCAGCGTCCCGGACGCCAAGCGGCTGGTCGAGGAGGCTCGCCAGGCGCTCGAGAAGCTCAGCGAGGGCCGGGCCTTCGCGGCGCTGGCGGGCCGGGGCGACGAGGTCCTCTTCGAGGTGCTGTACGACCGCTACCGGGACCCGCTCTATCGCTACTGCTCCGGCATGCTGGGCAGGCCCGAGCAGTCAGAGGAGGCGCTGCAGGCCGCCATCGCCGGCGCCGCGCGCGCCCTCGCGGCCGGCGGCGACGTGCGCGTGCGCAACCGCCTGGTCGAGATGGCCCACGCCGAGGCGCAGCGGCGCGCCGGCGCCGGCGGCGATGCCGACGGCGGCATGCGCTGGGGCGGCGAGGCCCGCGAGGGCATCCACAGCGACCTCCGGCAGCTCGCGGCCGACGTCGACGCCCTGCCCGCCCAGCAGCGCTCGGCGCTGGTCCTGCGCGAGCTGAACGGCCTCTCGTACCCCGCCATCGGCGAGGCCCTGGGCACCGAGCCCTCCACCGTCAAGCGGCTGATCGAGGAGGCGCGCCAGGGGCTCGAGGCGATGTGCGAGACGCGGATGCGCGCCTGCGCCGACATGCGCACCCGGCTCTCGGACAACGACAGCCGTGAGCCGCGCGGACGGGCCGACCTCGAGCACCTTCGCACGTGCGCGCGCTGTCAGGAGTTCGGGGCCGCCCTCAGGTGGCGTCCGCCCCAGCTCGCGGCCCTCGCCCCGCCGCCGGGCAGCCTCGCGGTCCTCGCGCCCGCGGCGGCCGGGTCCACGGTCGCCCCGCCCCTGCGGCCCCGGCCGCAGACCGGGCACTCCCGCGCACCGGCGCGCCCGCGCGGCGGGCGAGGCGGTGGCGGAGGCGGAGGAGCGGCCCGGCGGCCGTTCCCGATCGACCCCGGTAGCCGCGGCTTCCGCGCGGGGCTCGTGGGGCTCGTGGTGGTCGCGCTGGGAGCCGTTGCCTTCGTCCCCGGGCTCGTGGACTCCAAGCGGGCCGCGCCGCCGGGAGCGCCGGCGGTGGTGGCCGCGGGGCTCTTCCCGGAGCGGCTGTACGTGCCGAACGGCCTCGAGGGCACGGTCGACGAGATCGACCCCAGCACCTTCCAGGTCGTGAAGCAGATCCCCGTGGGCAGCGGGCCGCAGCACGTCATCCCCTCCTGGGACATGAAGCGCCTCTACGTGCTCAACACCGGCAGCAACACCATCACCCAGCTCGACCCCAGCACCGGGGGCGTGGTGCGAACCATCGACGTCCCCGGAGCCGACAACCTCTACTGGACGATCGACGGCAAGACGGCGGTCGTCGTCGGCGAGAACCTCCGCCGCGTGGACTTCCGCGACCCCAACACCTTCAGGCTCATCAAGAGCGTCCAGATCCCGGGCAGCGGCCCGAACCACCTGGACTTCTCCGGCGACGGCTCCTTCATGGTGGCGACCTCGGAGCTGGACGGGAAGGCGTTCCGGATCGACACCAAGCGGATGGCGATCACGGGTGAGCTCCCGTTCCCGCAGGGCTCCCGCCCGGTCGACGTCATGCTGGTCCCGGAGGCGGCGTCGATGCCGTCGTCGGGGTCGGGCTCCTCCGGCGGCGAGGGCGGGATGGCGGAGGGGTCGGCGATGGGGTCGTCGATGGGCTACCTCGGCACCAGCACGGAGTTCTTCGTGGCCGATCAGGGGCGCGACGGCGTCGCTGTGGTCGAGGCCGCCGGCCAGACGATGCGCCAGATCGACTTCATCCCGACCGGCCGCGGCGCGCACGGCTTCGCGATGAGCCACGACGGGCGCACGCTCTACGTGACGAACCGCCTGGGCGGCACGGTCTCGCGCATCGACGTCGCCACCCGCAAGGTGACCGGCACGTTCACGGTGGGCGGCAGCCCCGACATGATCCAGGTCGCGCCCGACGGCAAGACGCTCTGGACCTCGAACCGCTTCGACGGCACCGTCACCGTCCTCGACGCGACGACCGGGGCGGTGGTCCGGACGATCACCGTGGGCGCCGGTCCGCACGGCCTCTGCATGTTCCCGCAGCCGGCGAAGTTCAGCACCGGGCACTGCATGTTCCGCTGAGCGGCGACGCCAGCCGGTGCCGGCGGTCGCTGATCGCGCCCGCCGTCGGGGTCGGCGTGCCGCTCGCCCTCTTCGCGGCCCTCGCGGCGGCGGCGGCGGCGGGTGTGCGCCCGGCCTTCGACGGTCCCATCATGCGGTTCGCCGGGCGCCACGGCGGGGGCTGGGTGGACGCCCTGATGCGCGCGATCAGCACCCTCGGCGGCGCCCGCGTGCTCGCTCCGCTGGCGCTCGCCTGCGTGCTGGCCCTGTTCTGGCGCCGGCGTCCGGCGTCCGCGCTGCTCCTCACCCTCGCCTCCCTGGGCGCGGCGCTCAACCCGCCGCTCAAGGAGCTCTTCCACCTCCCCCGGCCCCATGTCTTTCCGCCGCGCGTGACCGAGAGCGGGTACGGCTTCCCGAGCGGGCACGCGATGACCTCGATGGCGATCGTGGGGGGGCTGTGCGCGGTGGCCTGGCGCACCCGCGCCCGGTGGCGCTGGCCGGCGCTCGCGCTCGGCGGGCTCTTCGTCCTGGCGGTGGGCGCCTCGCGGGTCGAGCTGGGGGTCCACTCCCCGAGCGACGTGCTCGCCGGCTGGGCGTTCTCGCTGGCCTGGGTGGTCGGCGCGGCGGTGTTCGTGAGCTGTCTGGAACGCCGTCGCGAGCAGGCGCGGGGACGGGCGGAGCCGGGGCCGGCAGGGGCCGGCCGTTCGGCTCCAGGCGGGCGTTCGTCCCGCGGTCGGGCAGGTGGGGTGCGGTAGCATGACCCGTTGAGCGGGGCGGTGGCGCGGCCCTGCAGGACCGTCAAGCGAAGGTCGGGCGACCGAGGGGGGAAGAGGGGTGCGAACCCACGATGTCGTGGTCGTCGGCGCTGGTCTCGCCGGCATGCGGGCGGCCATCGCGGCCCACGAGGCGGGGGCCGACGTCTGCCTGGTGACCAAGGTCCACCCGGTGCGCAGTCACTCGGGGGCGGCCCAGGGCGGCATCAACGCCGCGCTCGGCAACGAGACCGAGGACTCGCCGGAGAACCACACCTTCGACACGGTCAAGGGCTCGGACTACCTCGGCGACCAGGACGCGATCGAGATCCTCTGCGAGAGCGCGCCGGCCGAGATCATCCAGCTCGAGCACTGGGGCGCCGTGTTCAGCCGCCAGGAGGACACCGGCAAGATCGCCCAGCGCCCCTTCGGCGGCGCCGGATTCCCCCGCACCTGCTTCGCGGCGGACCTCACCGGGCTGGTGATCCTCCACACGCTCTACACGGTCTGCGTGAAGTACGACATCCCCACCTACGAGGAGTACTTCGTCACCGAGCTGATCCGTGACTCCCACGGCGCCTGCGCGGGCGTGATCGCCTACGACATGGTGCACGGGACGATCGAGGCGATCGGCGCCAAGGCGGTCATCCTGGCGACCGGGGGCGCCGGCCGGGTCTACCGCCCGTCGACCAACTCCCACTCCTCCACCGGGGACGGCATGAGTCTGGCGCTGCGGGCCGGCGTGCCGCTGAAGGACATGGAGTTCATGCAGTTCCATCCCACCACGCTGAAGTCGAACGGCGTGCTGGTGACCGAGGGGGCGCGCGGCGAGGGCGCCTACCTGCTGAATTCCGAGGGCGAGCGCTTCATGGCCAAGTACGCCCCGAACAAGCTCGAGCTCGCCTCGCGCGACGTGGTGTCCCGGGCGGAGGCCACCGAGATCCTCGAGGGGCGGGACATCGACGGCTGCGTCCTGCTCGACCTGCGCCACCTGGGCGCCGAGCGGATCATGGAGCGGCTGCCCCAGATCCGCGAGCTGTCGATGTACTTCGCCGGCGTCGACCCGATCACCGACCTGATCCCGATCCGGCCCGGCGCGCACTACCACATGGGCGGCGTGCACGTGGACAGCTGGGGCGCGGCGCCGCACATGTCGGGGCTCTTCGCCGCCGGCGAGTGCTCCTGCGTGTCGGTGCACGGCGCCAACCGGCTCGGCGGCAACTCGCTGCTCGAGACCGTGGTCTTCGGCGCCCGCGCCGGCCAGGCTGCTGCGCGGCACGTGACCGACGTCTTCAACGGCCGGAAGCCCGAGGCCTCGCCGGCCGCGGCGCGCGACTTCGAGGCCCGGCTGCGCGACCTGCTCGACCGCGAGGAGGGGCCGCCGCAGCACGAGATCCGCGACAAGCTCGCCGACACCATGCAGGAGAAGGTGGGGGTGTTCCGCACCGAGTCCGAGCTGCGCGACGCCAAGGCGGTGGTCGACGACCTGCGCGACCGCTTCAACGGCGTGGTCGTCTCCGACAAGGGCAGAACCTTCAACCAGTCCCTCATCCACACGCTGGAGACGGGTTACCTGCTGGAGCTGGCCGACTGCATGGTCACCGGCGCGATCGCGCGCACCGAGAGCCGAGGCGGGCACGCCCGCCTCGACTACCCCGAGCGCGACGACGAGCGCTGGCTGAAGCACACGCTCGCCTACCTCGAGGACGACGAGGTGCGGTTGGACTACTCCGAGGTCACCTTCACCAAGTACCAGCCCCAGGTCAGGACGTACTGATGCCCTCCACCACACTGCGGATCTTCCGCTACCAGCCCGACGCCGACGCCCAGCCGCGCTACCAGGACTTCACGCTCGACCACGACCCGACGATCACCCTGCTCGACGCGATCCTGAAGCTGCAGAACGAGCAGGACGGCACGCTCGCCATCCGCTACTCGTGCCGCAGCGCGATCTGCGGCTCCTGCGCCTGCATGGCCGACGGGCGCACCGTGCTCGCCTGCATGTCGCAGGTGGAGGAGCTGAAGTCACGGCACACCAACGGCGCGCCGGTGGTGGTCGACCCGATCGGCAACTTCCGGCCGATCAAGGACCTCGTGGTGGACCTGGACCCCTTCTGGGAGAAGTTCCGCTCCGTGAAGCCCTACCTCATCCCGGACGGGCCGCCCCCCGAGCGCGAGCGCATCGTGCCCAAGGAGGCGATGCAGAAGGTCTACAAGGAGTCCAAGTGCATCCTGTGCGCGGCCTGCTACAGCGAGTGCAACTCGCTGGCGGCGGACCCGGAGTTCGTCGGCCCGGCGGCCCTGTCCTGGGGCTATCGCTTCGCCGGGGACATCCGCGACGGCCAGCGCAAGCAGCGGGCCAAGCTCTACTCCGGCGATCACGGCGTCTGGGACTGCACCCGCTGCATGTACTGCAACGAGCGCTGCCCCAAGGGCGTGGACCCGCGTGACGCGATCGAGAAGCTCGGCGCGCTGGCGTTCAAGGAGGGCGTGACGCGGGACAAGGGCGCTCGCCACGCGAAGGCCTTCCTGATCTCGATGCGGACCGGCGGCAAGCTCAACGAGACGCTCCTGGTCCCGTTCACCGACCCGATCGGCGCGCCCCTCGACACGCCCTTCGCGCTGCGGATGATCAGCAAGGGCAAGGCGCCCTCGCCGGTGCCGCACAGGATCCAGCGCCTCGACGAGGTGAAGAAGCTCATGAAGGGCGTCAAGGAGACCATCTAAGGTGAGCCACAGCGAAGCGACCAACGGCCCGACGGACCGCGCTGCCGAGACCGGGGGCCAGCCCCTCAAGAAGTGGGCCTACTACCCCGGCTGCGTGGCCGAGTTCAGCTCGAAGGAGCTCGACGCCACCACCAAGGCGCTGGCGCCGATGCTGGGCATCGAGCTGGTGCCGATGCCGGCGGCGACCTGCTGCGGCGCGGGGGACATCGCCGAGGCGCGTCCCAACCTCTACCTCACGCTCAACATCCGCATCATGTCCCAGGCGGAGGAGATGGGGCACGACGTGCTCACCATCTGCAACGTCTGCACGCTGAACCTGCGGCGGGCGAACAAGATGGTGAAGGACGACCCGCTGCTGCTGGAGGCGGTCAACGAGGAGCTGGTCAAGGCGGGCGCGCGCCCCTACGAGGGCACGAAGGAGGTCACCCACCTCCTCTGGTACATCTCCACCGAGGAGGGGCTCGCCCTGCTCGAGGAGCGGGGCCCGCGCGGGCTGAAGGGCCTGCGGGTGGCGCCCTACTACGGCTGCCAGCTGCTGCGTCCGTCGTCGGTCATGGGATTCGAGGACCCGGACAAGCCGCAGTCGATGGAGCGGCTCATCCGGGCGCTGGGGGGGGTGGTCGCCGACTACGAGGCGAAGTCCAAGTGCTGCGGCTTCCCGATCATCCTGGCCCGCCAGCAGGTCGCCCTCAGGGAGTCGCACGTCGCGCTCTCGCAGGCTCGCGACGCGGGCGCGGACTGCATGGTGACCCCATGCCCGCTCTGCCACCTCGCGATGGACGCCTACCAGCGCAAGGCCGAGGCCCTCAACGGCACCGAGTACAACATGCCGGTGCTGCACCTTCCGCAGCTCATCGGCCTGTCGCTGGGCCTCTCGCCGGAGACCATGCAGTTCCGCCGCCACATGGTGCCCGTCGACCGGGTGCTGGAGCAGGTCGGGGTCGCCTGAAAGGGGTCTCCTGCGGCGCCGCCAACGCCGCAGGTCCGCGCTGGCGCCGGACCACCGTGGGCGATGCCCCCGGTGGTCCGTGGCGCGGCCACCTCCTCAGCGGAGCGAGACCGCGACCTGCTCCAGGAGGTCCATCGCCTCCTGCATGCCGAGCTCCATCCCGGAGTTGACGTGCGCGTCCCGGTGCTCCTTGCTCGCGTGCTGCACGAGGACCGTGAGCGTCGTGCGCCCGTCCACCTCGGTGAGCGTCAGCGTGTCCAGCGCCTCCCCGTCGGGAAAGCCCTCGTAGACCTCGGTCGACACGATCCGCTCGTTCGGGACGATCTCGCGGTACTCGCCGTGGAAGGCGACCTCGAACCCGTCGTCGGTCACCATCACGTACCGCCAGGCGCCGCCGACCCGCAGGTCGATCTCGACGCTCGTCACGGCGCCGCGCTGCCCGCTCCACCAGCGCCTGACCAGCTCGGGCGTGGTCCAGGCCCGGTAGACCAGGTGCTTGGGCGCGTCGAACTCCCGCGTGATGAGGATCTGCTCATCCGTGGGAAGGGTCACCGTCGCCGTCCCGCTACTCGTCATCGCCGCCATCTCCCCGCTCCTTGTCCTTGAGCTCCTCCAACACCTCGTCGAGCCGGTCGAACCGCTCCGACCAGGAGCGCTCGTAGCCCTTCACCCAGTCGTGGATGGGCTTGAGCGCGTGGCCGTTCAGCCGGTACAGCCGTTGCCGCCCCTCGCCGCGCACGTCGACGGCACCCACTTCTCGGAGCACCCGCAGGTGCTTGGACACCTGGGGCTGAGCCAGTCCGAGCAGCCGCACCAGGTCGTTCACGGCGCGCTCGCCGTCTGCGAGGGCGTCGAGGATCTGCCGGCGCCGGGGCTCGGCCACCGCGTTGAACGCATCCGCTGTGGTCGCTGCTCGTGCCATGAGCGCATCGTATACCCATATCGGAATATATCAAGCACCCCGGCAGGCCCCGCGTCAGCGGTCCAGTGGCGGCCCCACGAAGGCGG
>JAWVEW010000241.1:0-4803 GCA_033856495.1 Miltoncostaeaceae bacterium
CCCGCCGGCCCGGCCGCGGCGGCGGACCCCTCGGCGGCGCCCGGCCGGCCCGCGGGGCACGTCTTCGACTGGAGCCACGAGCTCAACGAGGAGGAGCTGCCGAACTGGAACCCGCGCCGCATCCCGATCCCGCCGGCGCGCTGGTACCGGATCATCGACGGCATCCTGCGGACGGCGGGCGAGAGCGGGCTCTGGTTCTCGGGCTTCGGCGCCCTGCCGTTCGACATCCCGCTCCACCCCCACGAGCCGACGGCGTGGCGGACGCCGGCCAACTTCCTCGCCCAGTACCGGCGCACCGGGCTGCGCTGGGACCTGAACCTGGAGGCCCGCGCGGCCAAGAACGCGCTCCGCCTGCGCTGGGCGACCGTGTCCAATCCCGACGCCATCGCGCCCACCCGCCGGCTGTCGCTGCTGGACCCGGGGTACCGGCGCGCCGCGCTGGCCGAGATCCGCCGGCTGGTTCCCCGCTACCGCGGCCAGCCCTTCGTCTACGCGCTCACCGGCTCGGACGAGCCGATCGCGGTGCTGCCGTGCGGACGCGCCCGCCGCTCGCCCTTCGGCCGCCGGCTGGCGCGCGACCTGCGGGCGCGCTACGGCCAGCCGCTGCCCGACCCCACGGCGCGGCCCACCGCCGCGGTCGCCGCCCGGCTGAGCTGGCTCGCCTACTCGCGATACGCCTCCGACCGCTTCTTCGCGATGAAGGAGGAGCAGGCCGCGCTGATCCGCCGGCTCGATCCCGGCGCGCTCGTCAGCCCCAACGACTACGGGTTCATCGACGGCTTCCTGCCCTGGGACTACACGCGCCTGGCCGCCTTCGCGGATCTCGTCGAGGCGGACCCCTACGTCTCCTACGCCGAGCGCGCCACGCCCGGCCGCGGCCGCTACAACCCCGGCTTCGCCGCCAAGCTGCTGTCCGACCTCACCGGCAAGCCGGTGCGGATCGTTGTCCAGGCCTTCCCCTACGCCGGCTACCGGCCGCGGCCGCGCGACCTCGGCGTCTGGGCCGGGCAGGCACTGCGGGCGGGCGCCACCGACATCAGCTTCTTCGCCATGGGCAACCCGCGTTTCACGGACCGCCCGCTCTACGACCGGATGCTCGCCATCGCCCGGGAGCTTCGCGGGGCGACCCTCCCCGCCCCGCCGGTGGACCCCGGCACGGTGGTGGTCTACGCGACCGCCAGCGAGGGGCAGGCGCAGCCGCAGCGGCCGGGCGACGCCCGCTACAGGACGGCCGGCGACGCCCTCTACACGACCTACTCGCTCCTCGGCGAGATGGCCCACGGGGCCTTCAGCTTCGACGCCGACACCCGCCTGCTCGGCGAGCCGGAGCGCCTGGCACGGGCGCGGACGGTCTGGCTGCCGCGCGGCGAGGTGCTCGACCGGCCCTTCGCCGACGCGCTGCTGGGCTGGGTGAACGGGGGCGGGACGCTGGTCGTCACGGACCCCGCCGCCTTCACCCGGACCCCCGACGGGTCGCCCCTGAGCGACGTCCGCGACGCGCTCATCGGCGCGCCGCTCGGGGGGCCGCGCACGGGAGACGTCCTCCTCGCGCCGCCGGGGACGCTCGGGCCCGCGCTGCCGGCGGACCTGCTCACCATCCCGCTGGAGGGACGGGTGCGACGGGCGTTCGCCGCGATCCCCGCCGGCGCCACCGTGGTCGCCCGCTTCATCGACGACGCGCCGGCGGTGCTGCTGCGGCAGGTCGGCGCCGGGCGTGTGCTCGCCTTCGCCAGCGACCCCATGGAGCCCGCGGTGCTCGACTCGCCGCTGGACCTGGTGCGCCTCGTGGCGGCGGTCCAGACCTCGCAGGGCGCGCGGCTCGACGACCCGGCGTGGTCCTACACGATCCCGGGCATCCCGACCGGGCCGCCCTGGGACGGCGCCGACGAGGGCGATGGCCCCATCACGGCGCCAGCGCCACCTTGATGACCCCGTCGGCCCGCTCCTCCATCAGCCGGTAGCCCTCGGGCGCCCGCTCGAGCGGCAGCCGGTGGCTGAACACCGGGCTCGGGTCGATCTTCCCCCCCTCCACCAGGGCGATCAGGTCGGGAACGTGGCGGCGGCCGGGAACGAGCCCGCCGCTGATCGTGATGTTGCGCAGGAACTGGTCCATCCAGTCGATCTGCGGCTGCTCGCCCACCACCTGGTCCATCCCGATGCAGGAGATCACCCCGCCCGCGCGCACGCAGCCCTGGGCGAGCGCCAACGGCCCCGCGCCCGAGACGCTCGCGATGACGGCCGGCGCGCCCTGCCCGCGGGTGAGCTCGCGGACGCGCTCCCGGACCTCCTCGCCGTCGCGCGAGGAGATCACCGTCGTCGCGCCGAGGCGCTCGGCCACGCTGAGCCGATCCTCGTGGTGCCCGATGCAGATCACCTGGTCCGCCCCCATTGCCGCGGATGCGTGGACGGAGCAGAGGCCCACGGCGCCGTCGCCGATCACGACCGCGACGGCGCCGGGCGACACCCCGGCGGTCGTGGCGCCGTGCCAGCCGGTGTTCATGACGTCGATCGTCGGCAGCAGCGCGGCCTCGTGCTCCGGGCCGGCGAGCGACTGCGGCACCGGGATCAGGGTGGTGTCCGCGAAGGGGACCCGGACGAGCTCCGACTGCCCGCCCTGGACCTCCCCGCCGTAGTGCCAGAAGGCGGGCGAGAAGCCGAAGAATCCGAGGCCCTGCGCGCAGGCGTAGAAGATCCCCTCGCGGCAGAGCTCGCACTCGCCGCATGCCACGCTGGGGGAGGCGACGACGCGGTCGCCGGCAGCCAGGCCGCGCACGTCGGGCCCCACCGCCACCACCGTCCCCATGAACTCGTGCCCCACACGCTCGCCCGCCGGGAAGCCGAGCGACTCCCCCGCCCGGTAGAAGTGCAGGTCGGAGCCGCAGATGCCGGCGAGGGTCACCTGCACCAGGGCGTCCGTCGACCGCTCGATCGTGGGCTCGGGCACGTGGTCGACGCGGATGTCGCGGTCGCCGTGGAAACGGGTGGCCCTCATCGGCTGGCTCCTCTCGGTGGAATCTAGGCGGCCGTCGGTCGACCTGGATCGGGCCGGAGGATAGATTCCGGGACGCGGCCGGGGCCGCGTCCCGTCCGCGGAGAGGGCCGAGCCCACCTCCAGCGGTTGGGTCGCTCCCTCCCTTCCTGCCCGCCGTCGCGGACCACGGGCGATCCGGAACGGAGGCTTTCGTGACCTCGTCCCACCCGCCCACCCCCCGCCGGGAGCAGCGCCGGCGCCGGGCCAGGGACCTGCTGCGCGCCCTGAAGGCCGGGGACGACCGTGCGGCCGCCCGCCTGGCCGCCCGCCACCCGCGCCCGCCCGATTCGCCGCGGCTGGCCGACGCCCAGCTCACGATCGCGCGCGAGCACGGCTTCCCCAGCTGGCCGCGGCTGCGGGCGTATGTCGAGCGGGTGGCGGCGCACGGCCCGGAGCTCCAGCACGCCTACCGCGACGACCTCGACTACCACGACGGCCGTGCGGCGGGCCTCCTCGCGTCGGCCGAGGACGGCACCCAGACCGCGGTGGCGGCCTTCGCGCGCTGGGGCGCCCCGCTCAGCGGGTCGGGGGCGCGGCTGGTGGTGGCGCGGGAGCACGGGTTTGCGACCTGGGCGGCGCTTCGCCGCCACGTCGCCTCGCTCGGCCAGTCGGGGGAGCCGTTCTCCCGCGCCTATCGGGCGGTCGAGGCGCGCGACCTCGAGGCGCTGCGCGGGGAGCTCGACCGCTTCCCGCAGCTCGCGAGGGCGCGCGGGACGAACGGGAACGACCTGCTCGGCATGGCCACCGCGACCGGCGACGAGCGCCTGGTGGCGCTGCTCCTGGAGCGCGGGGCCGACCCCGCGAGCGCGAACGCCCACGGCTGGACCGCCCTCCACCAGGCCGCGTACAGCGGCCGCGCCGATCTGGCGCGGACGCTGCTCGAGGCCGGCGCGCGGCTCGACGCATCCGCCCGGGGCGACGGCGGCACGCCGCTGGTGGTCGCCCTCTTCTGGGGCCACCAGGTGCCGATGGAGCTGGTCCGGGCCTTCGGCATCCACCCCCGCAACCTTCGTGCAGCGGCCGGCCTGGGGCTGGTGGAGCTGATCGGCGAGCTGGTCGCGCCCGACGGGCGCCTGGCGCCCGAGGCGGGCGCGCACCGCGGCTTCTACCGGCCCCACGGAGGCTTTCCGGCGTGGCGGCCCTCGGACGACCCCCGCGAGATCCTGGACGAGGCCGTCGCCTGGGCCGCGCGCTGCGACCGCGCCGAGGCCGTCGGCGCGCTCGTCGCCCGGGGCGGCGACCCGAACGCCGACGTCTACCGGGGAACGCCGCTCGCCTGGGCGGCCGCCTGCGGGCGGGTGGAGGCAATCCGCCGGCTGCTGGCGCTGGGGGCCGATCCGAACGGGCGGACCACCTTCGGCGGGCCCGACCACGGCGAGGGGGCGACGCCGCTGCACCTGGCGGCGCAGAGCTGCCGGATCGAGGCGATGGAGACGCTCCTCGAGGCCGGCGCGGACCCGACGGCCCGGGACGCCCGCCACGACGGCACGCCGGCCGACTGGGCGGCGCACGACGGTCAGGGCGAGGCGGAGCGCCTCCTGCGCAGGCGGATGTGAGGTGGGCGGCGCTGCGGGCGGCGGCGTGCCGCAGGGCGAGCCTCTACCATCCCGTGGGGGTGGGGGCGCGCTCCCGCCGCCTCGAGAGCCCATGTCGACCTCCCCTCCCCGAAGCAGCCCCCCGCGCCGGCGGCGCCCCGCGACGCCGCCCCCCAACTGGCGCGTGGAGGGCCGGCGGACCGCCGCGCCCGCCGAGACGCCCCGCCGGCCGCCGGC
>JAWVEW010000242.1:0-3065 GCA_033856495.1 Miltoncostaeaceae bacterium
TGACGATCGCCGGGACCTACGGCTTGATCAAGCTGTGGAAGAAGCCGGGGGTGCCGTTCCCGATCAAGGAAGCCGTGAAGGAAGCCGAGAAGGCCGAGAAGCCGGCGCCGAAGGCGAAGAAGAAGAAGTAGGTAACGCCGCTCAGCCTCAGCGCTCGGCCGAGGCGCCGATCGCGAGCGACACCGCGAGGCCGACGGCGACGAAGCGCTCGGCGTCGGTCTGCTCGCCGGCGACGACGCGCGGCATCGTGCCGGCGGCGGCGTTCAGCAGCAGCGGGATCCGCCCGTCGGTCTTGGTCCCCTGCCCCCACCAGGAGGCGATCCCGGCCTGGATATGGCCGTACTGCATGTCCGCGATCTGCTGCCGGACCACCTTCCGCCGGCCCGAGCTGTAGTAGCCCAGCGACGGCTGGTACTGGGTGAAGGGCCGGATGCCGCCCTGCTGCCAGGCCTGCGGGAACCACGGGTAGTAGAAGGCCGCGCGCAGGACCGGCGTCTTCGAGGCGGCGGCGTCTGCACGCGACGCGAGCGGTGCGGCGAGAAGGCACGCGAGCAGCGCGAACGCTGCGGCGGCGGCGATGCGTGCGGGAACCCGGCGATCCATGCCGCCCCTCCGGAGCCGTTCGGCTCCCGTTCGACCATGTCCCTCTCTTCATCGGCACGCGCGCGCCTCCGTCCGCGTCCCCCGGGGGGATCCTCCGTACTACGGGCGACGGGCGGTCCTACGGCCCTCACAGGCTCGGCTTACGTGGGGCTTACGCACGGCTGGTCCACTGGCACGGGACCCGGAACGGACGTCCGGGATGACTCGCGACAAGGAGCAGGGATGATCATGGCTCGACGCACGAAGGGCGCCGCGCTCGCCGCGATGGCGGTCCTGGCGCTGGGGGTGGGCGCACCGAGCGCGCTCGCCGCCTCGGGGCAGACCCATCATCAGACGGCGACCGCGGCTGCGAAGGCCAAGAAGGCCAAGAACCTCGCGCGCAAGGCCGCACAGGCCAGGAGCGCCGCCGCGGCCGCGAAGCAGACACGGGCCGCGCGCTACCTCGGCGTGAACGCCAGGCAGCTGGCGACCGCGCTGGCCTCCGGGCAGTCGCTCGCCGATGTGGCCGCGGACAACGGAAAGACCGCGACCGGCCTGGTGAAGGCGATCCTCGCGTCCGCCAAGACCTATCTCGACACCGCCGTGACCGGGGGCGACATCACCCAGGCTCAGGCCGACGCCATCCTGTCCGGTCTTACGCGCAGCGTCACGGCCGACGTGAATCGCGCGCCCTCGCCCCGGCCGCCCGTGCTCCGCGGCGTCGGCGCCGGCCACGGCCCCGGCGGGGCGGATCTCGCCGCCGCCGCCACCTACCTCGGCGTCACGCATGACGCGCTGCGCACCGCGCTCGAGGGCGGCTCGTCGCTGGCGAAGGTGGCCACCGACAACGGCAAGACCGTCGACGGCCTGATCCAGGCCCTGGCCGCCGCGGCCAAGGGCGACATCGCCCAGGCCGTGACCGACGGCAAGCTCACGCAGGCGCAGGCCGACGGCATCCTCGCCGACCTCACCCAGCGCATCACCGACCGGGTGAACCGCGCCGGCCTGCCCGGCCGGCCGGGCCCGCCGCGCGGCCTCGGCCGCGTCCACGGCCCCGGCGGGGCGGATCTCGCCGCCGCCGCCACCTACATCGGCGTCACGCCGGACGCGCTGCGCACCGCGCTCGAGGGCGGCTCGTCGCTGGCGAAGGTGGCCACCGACAACGGCAAGACCGTTGACGGCCTGATCCAGGCCCTGGTCGCCGCGGCCAAGGCCGACATCGCCAAGGCCGTGACCGACGGCGATCTCACCCAGGCCCAGGCCGACCAGATCCTGCCCGACCTCACCCAGCGCATCGCCGACCGGGTGAACCGCGCCGGCGGCGACTGCGGCCCCGGCGGCCCCGGCGGCCCGCGGGGCGGCGGCCCGCGGGGCTTCGGCCCCGGCGCCGGCGCCTTCGGCGCCCCGGGGGGTGCCACGATCGGCCTCTGAGCCGACTCCACCGGCGGGGCCGCCTTGCGCGGCCTCGCCGGTGGGGCCGATACTCGGCTCCCCGGCTGCCGCGAGCGAGGAGGGGCCATGGGTCCGGGCGATCTTGCCGGGCGGACGAACGTGGACGTGGACGATCCCTTCTGGGCGCGGGAGGCTCCGAGGGTCTTTCGCAGCGAGCTGACGCCGGTGGACTTCCTGCGGCGCACCGCCTCGGTCTTCCCGGAGCGGACGGCCGTCGTCCACGGGGAGCGCAGGACGAGCTACCGGCTGCTCGACGAGCGGGTCAACCGGCTGGCCTCCGCGCTTCGCGGGGCCGGCGTCGCCCGTCACGACCGGGTGGCCGTCCTCAGCCCGAACGCGCCGGCGCTGCTCGAGGCCCACTTCGGCGTCCCGGCCGCCGGCGCGGTGCTGGTCGCGATCAACACGCGGCTGAGCAGCGACGAGATCGGCTACATCCTCGGCCACTCGGGTGCCCGCGTCCTCCTGGTGGACGCCGAGCTCGAGCCGCTGGTGGCCCCGCTCGAGCTCTCCGGGGTCCAGGTCGTCCGGGTCGACGACAGCGGCGGCCCCGACGACCCCTACGAGGCCCTGCTCGCCTCCGGCTGCGCGGAGCGGCCCGAGAGCGTGCTGATCGACGAGGAGGAGCCGATCTCGGTCAACTACACCTCGGGCACCACCGGCCGCCCCAAGGGCGTCGTGTACACCCACCGCGGCGCCTACCTGAACGCGCTCGGCGAGGTGATCGAGATCGGGATGGGCTTCGACACCGTGTTCCTCTGGACGCTGCCGATGTTCCACTGCAACGGGTGGTGCTTCCCATGGGCGGTGACGGCGGTGGGGGGGACCCACGTCTGCCTGCGCCGCGTGGACCCCGAGCAGATCTGGCGCCTCCTGCGGGCAGAGGGCGTGACCCACTATTGCGGGGCGCCCACGGTCCAGATCGCGCTGGTCAACCACGCGAGCGCCGGGCGCCTGGGGCGCCGGGTGACCGTCTGCGTGGCCGGGGCGCCGCCCTCGCCGACGCTGCTCGCCCAGATGCAGGCGCTCGACCT
>JAWVEW010000243.1:0-4704 GCA_033856495.1 Miltoncostaeaceae bacterium
AACGCCGGCATCGCGCGCCTGCTCTGGGTGACCGAGGGGACGATCGAGAAGCACGTGCACAGCATCCTCGGCAAGCTCCGCCTCGGGGAGACCGAGGACGACCATCGCCGCGTGCTCGCCGTGCTCACGTTCCTCCAGGCGCGGTAGGCGCCGCAGGCGCAGTGGGCGCGGGAGGGCGCCCCTCAGCCCTGGCGACCGTCGAGCACCCGGCGAATCGCGTTCGCCGAGAGCTCCGACTTCGCCACGAACCCGATCGCAGGGCTTTCGGCGATGAGATCCGCGAAGTCCGCCTCCGCATGCGTCGAGAGCAGGATCACCGCCGATCCTCCATGCCGGTCGCCCTCGACCAGGACCCGGGCGAGGTCGAAGCCGCTCTCCGCTCCGAGCATGATGTCGACGAGGACCACATCCGGACGGAGTTCCGCCGCTCGACGCAGCGCCTCCGCCGACGTCGACGCGAAGTCCACGGTGCCGAGACCCTGCCGCTCGAGCAGCACGCGGGCAGCCTCGAGAAACGACCCGTTGTCATCGACGATCAGGACGCGGAACGCCACACGACCAGCGTGTCACGTCCTGCGGAACGGCGCATTCCAGCTAGCCGGTATCGCGAAAGCGGGGCTCCCCGTGCCGGCGATCCTCGACGTGGTGGGCGGTGCTGGGGCACCTACGGAGCGTCGGGTTCCGGCGTTCCGGCTAGCAGGTAGGTCCAGACTCCGGCGAGCGGGCAGCCCGAATGGACGTCCGCCGTGACGAGGGCGATGGCTGCGGTCGTGAATGGTTGAGACATCACGGCCGCGCGTCCGAGCGGCCCGGCGGCAGACCAGGAGAGGGGCTCACCCATGGACCCACATCGCCAACCGGGCATGCCTCAACCGCGCGCCTCCAGGCTGCCGCTGCTCGCCCTGCTGCCGGACAAGCCCCAGACGACGGATCGGTGGACCCTCGTCGCCGCGGGTCTGTCGGTCCCACCGGGTCTGGACGGGTCGAGGCCCCAGAATCCGACCCAACGCCGGCGGCCCGACTCCTCCGAGACGGCGGCGCAGAGGTGACCGTCACGGTCGCGCGGGTCGGCCCGGCCCTCCGGGAGCGGCGTCGAGCGCTGCGCCGCCAGCGCTGCGCGGGCCCGCCGCCCCGGGACCGGGCGGGCGGGACCCGCCTCGAGTCGGTTCACGCCACCGCGAGCGCCCGGTTCGTCGGTCGGGCGAGGGAGCTGGCAACGCTGGAGGCCCTCCTGCGGGTCCCCCGCCTGGGCCCCACACCCCTCGTCCTGCTCCACGGCGAGGCGGGGATCGGCAAGACCTCCACCGCGGCCGAGTTCGCACGTCGGGCCCGGAGGTCGGGGTCGCTCGTGCTCTGGGGGACGTGTTGGGAGGGTGGCGGCGCAGCGCCCTACGGCCCCTGGCTCGAGGCCCTGAGCACCGCCGTCGACGGCCATGCGCCCGAACGGATGGCGGCGCTCCTGGGCCCGGACTCGGCGGTGCTGGGAGAGCTTCTTCCCGCCGTTCGACGCGCGCTGCCCGACCTGCCTTCCGCTCCGGCGCTGGCGCCGGGCCAGACCCGTCTCCGCCTCTACGAAGCGGTGGTGCGGTTGCTGGACGGGCTCGATGGATCGCCGGTGCTCATCCTGGACGACCTTCAGTGGGCCGACCCGGCGGCGCTCGAGCTGTTCGTCTATGTCGCGCGTCTGGCGAGGCGCCCGCTGATCGTGGCGACCTATCGGGGGACAGGGCTGGACCTCGACCATCCGCTGGCCCAGCGGCTCGCGGAGGCCAACCGCCATCGCCCATGCGAGCACCTGCTGCTGCCCACCCTGTCCCGCGAGGAGGCCGCCGCGCTGCTGGAGAGCGCCGCCGGGCGTGAGCTCGAGCCCGAGCTCGTCGACGTCGTCTGGAGCGAGAGCGGCGGCAACCCGTTCTTCCTGGCGGAGCTCGGCCGTCACGTGCATCTCGATGACCACGCTGCGTGCGAGGGCCCGGCCCGCCGGCAACTGCCCGAGACGGTCCGCCAGGCCGTCGCGCTGCGGCTGGCGGCGTTGTCCGCGCAGACCCGCCAGGTGCTCGCCCTCGCCGCCGCGTGCACCGCCGGCTTCGGCCTCGCGGAGCTTCGGGCGCTGACCGAGCTCGACGAGCCTGTGCTGATCGACGCGCTGGAGGAGGCGCTCGCCGCGGAGCTGATCCGCTCGCTGGGCGGCGAGCGCTACGACTTCGCGCACGCGCTGGTGCGCCACGCCCTCTACGAGCGCTTCAGCCCCAGCCGGCGCGCACGGCTGCACCGCCGCCTGGCCGAGGCGCTCGAGCGGGCCGAGGACCCCGCGCAGGTCGCCTCCGAGCTCGCGCGCCAGTACCGGGCCTCGTTGTCCGTCCCCGGCGCGGAGCGCGGCGTGGCCCACGCGCTGCGGGCGGCCGAGCAGGCCCGCGCCGCCCACGCTCCGGCGGACGCGCTGGAGCTGCTCGGGATCGCGCTGGAGCTCACGCCCGCCGGCGACCTGGCGAACAGGGGGCGGATCACCGCGGCGCTCGCGCTGGCAGAGGCCGAGGCCTGTCGGCTCGACGATGCCCCGCGCACGCTGGAGGCAGCCCTTTCGCTTCTGGAGCAGACCGGCGCAGATGCCGAGACCCTGGCGGGGCTCGTCTACCAGGTGGTCTCGGCGCTGGCCGATGCCTGGGCGAGCCAGGACGGGCTGGCGCCGCTCATCGCGAACGGCCTCGCCCTTCTGGGAGAGGACCGCGGACTTGCCTGGGCGCGGCTGAAGCTGCTCGAGCGCCGCTACGACACGGTACCCGCCGGCCCGCACTTCGCCACACGCTGGGAAGGCCTGGATCCCGAAGCCGTGCGGATCGCCCGGACCCATGGCAGCGAGGCCGATTACGCGCGCACCCTCGACTGGCACGACTCCCGCTCGCTGTCCGGCCTGGACGAGCTCATTCCGCGGATCGAAGCCTGGCGCGACCCGGCGGCGCGGCTCCGCGGCCTCGAGGCGATCGTGGCGTTCGTGGTGCTGAAGCACTGCGGCAGCCCGGCGGCCGAGCGCCTGTGCGCCCGGCTGGAGCAGCTCGCCGAGGAGCTCGGCTCGCTTCCGGCCCAGGCCCTGGCGTCCGCCTATCGAGCCGCGCTCCTGTCCGGCCGGGGCGAGCTCGACGCAGCGGTGGCCACCGCCTCGCGGGCCACGGCGCTCGCCGAGCGCTTCGACCCCGCTGGCCGAGTCCACACGCTGGCGAGCTTCATCGGCGACCTGACCGCCATGCACCTCACGCCGGACTGGGAGCGGCTGGCGGCCAGGATGCTGGACCTCGCCACCAGTCGCCACCGGGTTCCGGCCTATGGGCTGCGCCACGCCGCCGTCGCGAGCCTCGCCTTCGCCAAGGCCGGGCAGGACCGCGAGGCACGCGACTTGCTGGTGCACGTCATCCCCGCGCTCGTCGGCGGAGACCCACACGACCACGCGCAGAACGCCGCCGTCTGCATCGCCGGCGCCGCGATCTGGCAGCTGCAGGCGGCCGACCTGGCCGGAGAGCTGCTCCCAGCCGCGCTGGCGCTGATCGACGCCGGGCAGGGCGATTTCTTCATGACATCGAACGAGCTCACGGTCGCGCTCCTGGCGACCCTCCTCGGCCGGGTCGGGGACGCCCTCGAGTTCTTCGCCCGGGCCCGGGCGACGTTCGACGAGCTCGGCCTGCGCCCGCAGCGGGCGGGCGTCGACCACCACGAGGCGGCGGCCCGGCGTCGGCTCAGGCAGCCGGGCGCCGAGCGGCTGTCGTCGTCCGCCCAGGCGCAGTACGCGGCGCTCGGCATCGTCGAGTGGCGGCTGCGCGAGACCCGCAGCGCCGATCTGCCGGATGGCCTGACGCGGCGCGAGGCCGAGCTCCTGCGCATGGTGGCCGCCGGCAGGACCAACAAGGAGATCGCCGCCGAGCTGGTGCTGAGCGTGCACACGGTGGAGCGCCACCTGCTGAACGCGTACCGGAAGGCCTCGGTGCGCAACCGGGCCGACGCGACGGCCTACGTGCTGCGGCTCGAGCTCTGACGGCCGGCCGGCGGCGACCGCCCGCTTCGGGCCGGGCGACCCTGGCGAGATCGTGGTGGAGGCCGAGCTTGCCCGACGCGCCGGCGAGAAGCGGCGCGGCTGAGCGTGCGGGTTCACGTCGCGGCGAGGTCGGGGTGCGCTTGTAAGTCGATGCGCACGCGCGCCGTGTCGCTGCGGCGCCGGCCGGATGGAAAGCGCCAGTGAGCGGTGACGACCTGGGGCCGCCGGCCGAGGAGCAGGCGGCGTTGCGCCGCGTCGCGACGCTGGTGGCACGTGGAGCGCCGTCGGAGGAGGTGTTCGCGGCGGTCACCGAGGAGCCAGCGGACGCCCGAACCCCGCGTCTCCTCGAGATAGCCTGGCGCGCGTCGAACGCGGCCCACGCGGTTGCGAGGACGAGGACGGCCGCGTGTTCAGGTCCGCCGCGGCAGCCGTCGCCGGCGACGGCTCGCTACGCGATCCGGGGCCGCTTGCGGCCACTCCGGCTCACGCGGCCCGCGCGCAGCAGCGGCAGGCCAAGCGTGTAGAACGTCGCCGCGGCCGCCTCCGCCCGCACGCGGATCCGCCGGCCTCTCGTCGCACCCGCCCGGCGCCCGCCAAACTCGGCGGGCTCGGGCCGCAGGGGGATCGGCGCCGGAGCCACCGCGCGGACCGCGACCGGACGGCGATCGGTGGGAAGCGCG
>JAWVEW010000244.1:0-4882 GCA_033856495.1 Miltoncostaeaceae bacterium
AACGCCGGCATCGCGCGCCTGCTCTGGGTGACCGAGGGGACGATCGAGAAGCACGTGCACAGCATCCTCGGCAAGCTCCGCCTCGGGGAGACCGAGGACGACCATCGCCGCGTGCTCGCCGTGCTCAAGTTCCTCCAGGCGCGGTAGGGAGGAACGGGCCTCAGCGCAGGACCGCGAGCCGAGCTCCCTCCAGCATTCCCGCTAGCAGGTAGATCCAGACTCTGGTCAGCCGGAAGACGGAGTGGACGCCCGCCGTGACGAGGGCGACGGTCATGGTCGGCGATCGTTGCACCCGACGGCCGCCGGCTCGGGCGGCTCGGGCGGCACCCGACCCGAGGAAGGGACTCGCTGATGGACGTGCATCGCCACTCGGCCGCTCCAGAGGAGCGCCGCGACCCGACCCGGCGGCTCACCCTGTTGGCGAACGAGTCCGCGCCGCCCGATCGGCTCACCCTGGCCCCCTCCTCGCGCTGCCTGCGCGTCCTGCGCAGCCCCGACCGGGCCGAGCCGGAGGACGTCATCGGGGCGCTCGGCTCGCTGGAGCTCGAGGCGCCCCTCCGCCTGGAGCCGGCGTTGCGCGCTCGCCGCGGGAACGTGATCCGACTGCGGCGGCCGCATTCACCGGAGCCGACGGCCGCATAGATGCCGGCCGAGGCCGCCAGGGTCGGCCCGGGCCGGCGAGCGCGCCGCCTCGAGTCCCCCCGGGAGGGCTTCGCGGGCCCGGCGGCCCGAGACGGCACGGCGGCGAGCCGGTCCGAGCCGGGGCGCGGCACCGAGCGCGCCCGGTTCGTCGGTCGGTCGAGGGAGCTCGCGACGCTGGAGGCCCTTCTCGGGGTGCCCCGCCCGGGCCCGACGCCCCTCGTCCTGCTCCACGGCGAGGCGGGAATCGGAAAGACCTCCGCCGCCGCCGAGTTCGCCCGCCGCGCCCGGAGGCGCGGAGCCCTCGTACTGTGGGGGACATGCTACGAGGGCGGCGTCACAGCCCCCTACGGCCCGTGGCGCGAGGCCCTCGGCATCGCCGTGGAAGGCCTCCCGCACGACCGGCTGTGGGCGCTCCTGGGCCCGGACGCGGCGGTGCTCGGGGCGATCCTGCCGGCTGTCAGGGAGGCGCTGCCCGACCTGCCGGCCGCTCCCGCGCTGGCGTCCGGCGAGGCCCGCCTGCGCCTCTACGAGGCGGTGGTGCGCCTGCTGGACGGTCTCGGCGGATCGTCCGTGCTGATCCTGGACGACCTTCAGTGGGCCGACCCGACCGCGCTGGAGCTGTTCGGGTACGTCGCGCGCCTGGCCAGACGACCGCTGATCGTGGGGACCTACCGCGGCACCCGCCTCGATCTGGACCATCCGCTGGCCGGGCGGCTGGCCGAGGCCAATCGGCACCGGCCGTGCGAGCAGCTCTTGCTCTCCAGCCTGTCCTTCGAGGAGGGCGCGGCGCTGCTCGAGGGCGCCGCCGGCCGCGCGCTGGAGCCGGAACTCGTCGAGGCGGTCTTCGCCGACAGCGGCGGCAACCCGTTCTTCCTCGGCGAGCTCGGCCGTCACCTGCACGTCGACGCGGCTGCGCTGTGGGGCGGCCCGGGCCAACGGCGACTGCCGGAGACGGTCCGCCAGGCGGTCGCCCTGCGGCTGGCGGCGCTGTCGGCCCGGACCCGCCAGGTGGTCGGCCTTGCCGCCGTGTGCACCGCCGGCTTCGGCCTCGCGGAGCTTCGGGCGCTGGCCGAGGAGGAGGAGGAGGCGCTGCTCGACTGCCTGGAGGAGGCGCTGGCGGCCGAGCTGATCCGCACCGTGGGGGGCGAGCGCTACGACTTCGCGCACGCGCTCGTGCGCCAGGCCCTCTACCAGCGCTTCAGCCCCAGCCGCCGCGCGCGCCTTCATCGCCGCCTGGCCGAGGCGCTCGAGCGGGCGCACGATCCGGCCGAGGTCGCCGCCGAGGTGGCGCGCCAGTACCGGGCGTCGGCGTCCCTGCCTGGCGCCGAGCGCGGGGTCGCGCACGCGCTTCGTGCCGCCGAGGTGGCGCAGGCCGCCCACGCGCCCGAGGACGCCCGGGCGCTCCTTGGCATCGCGCTCGAGCTCGCGCCGGCGCAGGACCTCGCGACCCGGGCGCGCATCATGGGCGCGCTCGCGCTGGTCGAGGCCGAAGGCTTGCGGCTGGCCGATGCGCCGCGGACGCTGGAGGCGGCGCTCTCGCTCTTCGAGCAGGCCGGCGCGGATCCCGACACCTGCACGGACCTCGTCTACAGGGTGGTGTCGGCGCTCCAGGACGCCTGGGCGAACCAGGACGCGTTGGAGCCGCCGATCGCGCGCGGCCTCGCCCTCCTCGGAGATGGCCGCGGCCTTGCCTGGGCGCGGCTGAAGCTCCTCGAGCGCCCCTACGAGACGGTGCCCGCGGGCCCCGTCTTCGCCACGCGCTGGCGGGGCCTCGATCCAGAGGCGGTGCGGATCGCGCGCGCCCACGGCACGGAGGCCGACTTCGCCCGCACGCTCGACTGGCACGACCCCCGGTCCCTGCGCGACCTCGACCAGCTGATCCAGCGCATCGAGGCGTGGCGCGACCCGGCGGCGCGGCTGCGCGGCCTCGACGCGGTCGTCGCGTTCGTGGCGCTCGCGCACGGCGGGGCCGTGGCCGACCCCCTGTGCGCCCGGCTGGAGTCGCTCGCCGAGGAGCTCGGCTCACTTCCGGCACGGGCGCTTGCGTACGTGTACCGCGCCGCGCTCCTGTCCGGTCGGGGCGACTTCGCGGCGGCGTCCGCACGCACCGCCCGAGCCATTGCGCTCGCCGAGCGCTTTGCCCCTGCCGGCCGGGTCCATACCCTGGCGAGCTTCATCGGCGCGGTGACGACCATTCACCTCGCGCCCGACTGGGAGCGCCTGGCGGGCGAGACGCTGCAGGTCGCGACCAGCCGCGAGCGGGTGCCGTCCTATGGGCTGCGGCACGCGGCCGCCGCCAGCGTCGGCTTCGCGAAGGCGGGACGGGACGGCGAGGCGCGCGGCCTGCTGGCGCACATCATGCCGGCGCTGGTCGCCGCCGATCCCTGGGATCACTCGCAGAACGCCGCCGTCTGCATGGCCGGCGCGGCGATCTGGCAGCTGCAGGCGGCCGAGCTCGCCGAGGAGCTGATTCCCTGCGCGTTGGCGCTGATCGAGGCCGGCGTGGGGGACTACCACATGACCTCGAACGAGCTCACCGTCGCCCTTCTCGCCACCCTGCTCGGCCGGGTGGAGGAGGCTCTCGAGTTCTTCGCGCGCGCCAGGGCGACGTTCGACGAGCTGGGCCTGCGGCCCCAGCGGGCGGGCGTCGATCACTTCGAGGCGGTGGCCCGGCGGCTGCTGAGGCAGCCGGGCGCGGCGCGGCTGCTGGCCTCCGCCCAGGCGCAGTACGCCGCGCTCGGCATGAGCGAGTGGTCGATGCGCGACGCCGGGAGCGCGGACCTGCCGGATCGACTGACGCCGCGCGAGGTCGAGGTCCTGCGCCTCCTGGCCGCCGGCAGGACCAACAAGGAGATCGCCGCCGACCTTGTGCTGAGCGTGCACACGGTGGAGCGCCATCTCCTGAACGCATACCGCAAGGCCTCCGTACGCAATCGCGCCGACGCCACTGCGTACGTGCTTCGCGCGCACCTCTGACGGCCCGCGGGGCCGGCGCCCGGGGGCAACGCCCGATCTGCTGATCGGTTGACGTGCCCTGCCGCGGGCCGGCGACGACGACCGTGGCAACGACATATGTCGACTCGTCATCAGGTTCGCGCCAGGCCTGGCTCAGCCGTTCCCGTAGTCGCCCGACCCACTGTCGATGCTTCATCGATGCATCAATACCGGAAATCACTGATGTGCGTGATCGTGAAGCGAGTCCCGAGACGTGCTGCTCCCGGGACTCTGCCCGTCACGTACTGAGAGCGTACGTCGAGACGTCGCGTCCCGTACGTCACCGGGCGCAGCGATCTCGGGCATGGCCTCGCTGCGGTAGAGCCAAGACACGCCCCCCGGCCGACGATGTCAACGGCCGTCATAGGCACCATCGTCAGGCATGTGCGAGAACGTCAGTCCGCGGAGCAGCCTGTTGACGCGCGTCGATCACGCCCCGTCAGCAGGCGCACCAGGGCGCTTCTCGAGCCGCTGCGCGAGCAGCGGAGATTCCCAACCGAGGGAGGCGAGATGACGTTTGTTACATCTGCCGATGTATGGCCGCCCAGTGATCGATCAGCGGTTTCGGGGCGGGCCCTGACGCGTGCCCGGGGGGGCGCTCCGGCGACCACGACAGCCCCCGCCTCCCCGAGTCCCCTGACCGGCTCGGACGGCGATCTGGCGCTTGCCGCGCTCGCCGACCTGGCCACGGCGCCCGTCGATGCGGTCGCCGACCGCGCGCACGCGGCGTTGGCCGCCTCGTTCGCACACGACGCACTGGTGCTGGTGAGTCCGGACGACCCGAGCGTCCCGGTGCGGATCGCGGCCCCGCGCGAGCTGCGGGAGCGTCTGGCGACGCTCGACTGGGCGGGGCTCGTCGACCCACGGGCGCCGCAGGGAAGCTCCTACCGGCTCACGCTGCCCGACGTGATCGGCGGCCTGCGCGCCGCCGGCTGGGTGGGCGTCTCGGGAGGAATCTGCATCGCGCTGATCGTGGGCGCCCAGACGGCGCTCGCGATCGACGACGCGCAGGAGCGCTTCGCGATGCAGGTCACGACCCTGGCCGCAGCGCGGCTGCGCGGCGTCGACCACGACCCGTCGCCGGGCTCGCTGGCCTTCTCGCACGCCCTCAGTCAGGAGCGCGAACGCGTGCGCCTCGACCTGCAGAGCCGCCACGCGGCAACGCTCTCCTCGCTGCTCCAGACGCTGCGTCGCGGAGCCGACGCCGGCGGGTCGCGCGCGACGCCGCCGACGGTGACCGAGGCGA
>JAWVEW010000245.1:0-6023 GCA_033856495.1 Miltoncostaeaceae bacterium
TCGCGGCGGCGCCCCACTCGTCGCGCCGGCGCGGGCCGGGCGTGAAGCGGTCCAGGTCCAGCCCCCCCGGCCACACGTGCGCGCCGGTCGCCGCCGCCGGGCACAGCTCGGCGAGCTCCTCGCGGGCGTACTCGCTGAGCACGACGATGGCGGTCGCGCGGGCCGTCACCCGCCGCTCGGCCCTCCGGAGCGCGGCGACCGCCAGCGGCTGCGCCGCGAGCGGCAGCGTGTAGCTGCCCTGCCGCTCGCTCAACAGCTCGCGATGGACCGGCGCGTAGAAGCTGTAGACGAAGGCCCGCCGCGTCAGCTCGAGCGGCAGCGCCAGGGTCGGGAAATGCGCGTGCACGACCGCGCGCGGGCGGGCGCGCACGGCCCGGAGGACCGGGCCGACCGCACTCATGGGGTAGCGGGCGGCGAACCAGGGGCTCGATTTCGGCGGCACCGGGTGTCGGATCAGGCGCACGCCGTCGGCGCCGATCTCCGTGGTCGGATGGCTGGGGTCGACCTGCTTCGAGAGCACGGTGACCGCCGCGCCGGCGCGCACCAGCGCGGCGGACAGCTCTCGGACGTAGCGCTCCAGGCCCCCCAGCTTGTCGGGACCCACCGCGTTGGTGAGCATCAGGATCTCCACCAGGTCACCCTCCAGAAGCATCGAAGATCGCGCGCGCCCATGGCTCCCAGCGCGCCTGCCAGGTGTTCGCCAGCGCCCAGCGCCGCCGCTCGTCGGCGCGGCCGGCCGGCTCCTGCGCCCCCCCCCGGACCGCCTCGGCGAACGTCTCGGCGCCGTCGGCCAGCAGCAGGTGGGGCGGTCCGGAGAGCTCGAGGCCCTCGGTCCAGCGCGTGCTGACGATCGGGCGTCCCCGCGCCGCGTAGTCGTAGAGCTTCATCGCGTCGCCGGTGATGGCGCCGCGCCGGCGATGCGGCAGGACGAGCACGGCGGATCCGTCCAGCGCGGTGGCGAGCCCCTCCCGTTCCACCGGCCCGTGCCAGCGCGCGCGCCCGTCCGGCCGCCGCAGCAGGGCCTCGAGCTCGGGCGCGGGCCGCCCGCCCCGGCCCGAGTAGTGGCAGGGGCCGTAGAGATCGATCGTCCAGCCGGGGAGGAGGTCGAGCAGGGCGCCCACCAGCGGAGCGTCGAACCGCTCCGAGAGCGTCCCCGCATACCCGAGGCGCCGCGGCGCCGGGGCGGGCCTCGGCGGCTGGAGCAGCGACGCCGGGGTGCCGTTGGGGACCAGGGCCGCCGGCCCGTCGAAGAGCCCGGCCAGGCCCTGGCTCGCCACGACGACCGCGTCCGCCTCGCGGCCGATGCGCCGGTAGAGCGCCGCCATCCGGTCGCCCCGGCGCGGGATGAGCGCCCCCCAATCATCGGCGCAGTCGAAGACCAGCCGCCCCCCCGGGGGTCGGCGCAACCCGTACCACTGCCACGGGGTGGTGGCGACCACGGTGGACCCCGGCGGCGGCGGATGCGCCCGCAGCGCACGCTCCAGCAGGAGGCCCTCCGCACGCTCCGCCAGTCCGCCGCGATGGCCGGGCAGCAGGGTGCTCCTGCGGTGGACCTCGATGCCCGGAAGGGGGCGGCCGACCGGCCCAAGTGCCCACAGGCCGCGAACCCATTCAGCGGGACCGGCCGGGGCGCGGCGGACGTCGTCCGGCCGTTCCCAGAAGCTCACCGCGTGCCCCGCGGAGGCGGCGAGCTCGGCGAGGGCGTGCTCCCGTCGGATGGCCGGCGACCAGCGGCTCTTGGCCAGGATCACGAGCGGCCTCACGGGCGCGTCCCTCCGCGGCGCCGTCCCCGGGCGAGACCGGCCACCAGCTCCTCCACCTGGCCGGCGATCGCGGGCCATGCGAAGCGCTGCGCGTGCAGCGATCCCGCGCGCCCCATGCGCGCGGCCGCCTCCGGGTCGAGCAGCAGCCCCGTGATCGCGTCCGACAGCGACCGGTGGTCGCAGGGATCGACGAGCAGCGCCGTCCGGCCGTCGATCACGGCGTCGCCGGCTCCGCCGACGTTGCCCGCCACGACGGGGAGGCCGCGGGCGTTGGCCTCCAGGTAGACCATGCCGAAGCCCTCACCGCCCGCCCCGTTCTCGGGGATGCGGCTGGGCATCGCGAACACGTGTGCGCGGTCGAGCCAGGCGTCGCGCTCGGCGTCGGAGACGGCGCCCAGGAAGCTCACCGCCTCGTCGAGCCCCGCCGCCGCGGCTGCCCGCTCCAGCCGTGGACGCAGCGCGCCGTCCCCGATCACGACCCATCGCAGCTCGGGGACGCGTGCCCGGATCAGTGGCAGCGCACGCAGCAGCACGTCGTGGCCCTTGTACGGCTCGTCGAGCCGCGAGACGGTGAGGAGGGTGAGCCGGGGGTCGCGGGGTCGCCGCGCTCCGCCCGGAAGGTCCACGCCGGGCGGGATCCGATGGAGCCGCTGGACGGGGGCTCCGGCGGCCCGCGCCATGTCGCAGCTGTAGCGGCTGATGCCGATCACCGCGTCGGCGGACCGCACGGCGCGGGCCGTCAGGCCGGGGAACGCGCCGAACTCCTTCGCGTACACGTACTGGACGACCGGCGTCCGCAGCAGGCGGCGGATGACCAGGGCGGCCGGCGCGGTGGCCACGTGCAGGTTGAGGACGACGTGGGGGCGGAAGGACAGCGCCTGGCGGAGGGCGAAGGCGTTGAGCCGCTTCAGGGAATGCCGCCCCCCGATGACCGCCGTCCGGGGCCGGCGAATGTCCAGGGCGTCCCGCTCGTCGAACTCCGCCGCGCCCGGACGGCTGAGGCAGGCCACGCGGACGCGGCATTCGCGGAGGCCGCCCAGCACACGGTAGGCCAGCAGCTCGACGCCGCCGAGCTCCGGCGGGAACACGGGCGTCAGGGCGAGCAGCCTGAGCTCGCGGCTCACGCCCGCGCTCCGCCGGCGCAGTCCTCGAGCACCGCTCGCAGCGCCTCGGCCGAGCGCCGCCAGGATGCGGCGCCGCCGTGATGCCGGGCCGCCGCGCTCATCGCCGCGCGCAGGCGCGGGTCGTCGAGGCGGTCGATGCATGCCGCGGCCGCCTCCGGACCTCTCGGCACCGCCCAACCCCCCTCGCCCTCGACCACGGTCTCCGGCAGACCGCCCTCGGCAGCGACGATCACGGGCGAGCCGCACGCCTGCGCCTCCAGCGAGACCAGGCCCAGCGGCTCCAGCGCGGCGAGGTAGATCGTCGCCTGGGCCTCGGCGTAGGCCTGCGCGAGCTCGGCGTCCCCGATGGCCACGCGGATCTCCAGCGCGACGCCGAGGTCCTGCGCCAGGCCCGTCAGCCGCGCCTCCTCCGCATGGTGCGGACGCGGCGCCACCACCATGAGCGGCCACCGGCGGCGCGCCCCCGCTGCCGCGCGGATGGCGAGGTCGTGTCCCTTGTCGGGGCTCAGGGATCCCACCGAGAGCAGGTGGCGGGGCGTCCCCGGCGGAGTCGTCACCGTCGGGGCGACGCCGGCCCGGACCACCGCGGCGGCTCGCCCGTAGGCCTTCCGGATCTCGCCCACGGCGTAGTCCGAGTTCGTGGCGAGCCGGGTCGCGTGCGCCACGGCGGCCCGGTCGAGGCGCCGCTCCGCGGCGTGCAGCCCGCGGTAGAGCACTCGGGTTCGTGGATTGCGGTTCGACGTGTCCTCCGGCTCGTAGTCGACGCGGCGCGGCTCGTCGCAGAAGAGGAGCGAGGGGGCGCGCAGGTCGAGGAGCCCGAGCGGGGCCTTCAGGAGCTGGCAGGAGTTGGCGAAGACCACGTCCGGCCGCGTCCGGTCGGCCTCCATCGCGGCGCGCCTCCACGCCATCCGCAGGGCCAGCAGGTCGAGGTGGCGAAGCGGCGGCCGCAGCGGCCGAGCCACGGCGGGGGCCAGCGGGCGGTGATCGATCACGCGCGCGTCCGACGTGATCGGCGTGGCCGTGCCGAGGCAGATCTCCACCACCTCGGCATCCAGGAGGCGCGTCTGCTCGGCCATGCGCCGGTGTGCGCCCCCAGGCGGGAGATTGTGGATGAGCGCGACCCTCATCGCGCCCCCGCCAGCCGGTAGGCGCGCTCGAGGCCGGCGGTGTGGCGCTCCCAGGTGAAGCGGCCAGTGGCGCGCGCCGCCGCGGCGGCGCCGAGGCGATCGCGGAGCGCCCCGTCGGCGAGCAGCCCGGCCAGCGCGTCGCCCAGCGGCGCGGCCTCGCCGACCGGCACCAGGAGGCCGTCCCCTCCGTCGGTCAGCGCGTCGAGGGCGGCGGGCACACGGCTGGCCACGATCGCCCTGCCCTCCACCATCGCGCGGACGAGCACACCGCTCGCCGGGTTCGAGCGCAGGTAGGGGAGCACGACGATCGCGGCGCGGCTCACGAGCGAGGCGAACTCCTCGTCGCTCACGGCTCCGAGCCACCGCGGCGGGCTGGCGAGCCTGCGCGAGGATTCCTGCAGGCTCGCGCGGTAGTCGTTGCTCGGGCCGGGCGTCTCGTCGCCGGCGATGACGAGGGGCAGGCGGGTGGACCGCCCCACCTTCGCCCAGGCCTCGAGCAGCACCTCGATCCCCTTGCCGGGAGCGATGAATCCGGCGAAGAGGACGTGGGCGCCGGCCGAAGGGGGCGGGGCCCCCGCGGACGGCGGATCGGCGCCCAGGTCGAGCACCTGGAGCCGCGAGGGCGCAGGGCCCACCCAGGCACGCCGGCCCGGCTCGCTGAGCGTCACGCCCACCGCCACGCGCCGCGCGAAGGCGCGGCGCAGGCAGCCGTCCAGCAGGGGCGCCAGCAGCCGATGGCCCACGACGTCGCGCCAGCGCGTCCCGGTCCTGATGAGCGCGGCCCCGGGCGCGAGCGCCATGAGCGGCGGGTCGTGGACCACCGCCACCACGTCGTCACGCAGGAGCGCGGCCATGAGCCCGAACCAGAAGCAGGCGCCGTCGAGCGAGCCGAACTCGACGTGCACCACGTCCGCCGAGCGCAGCGCGCGGCGCTCGGAGACGAGCATCCGAAGCGCCTCGAGCGCCGGCGCGCCCGCGCCGGCGCCGGGAGCGCGCAGTCGCCGCACCCGCCAGCCGCGCGCGGCCAGCGCATCCGCGGCGCGCTGCGCCACGACGCTGACGCCTCCCTCGCCTGGGCCCACCACGAGCACCCGCCCTCCCGCCGTCGACGGCGCCGCGGCGGATGCGTGCTCGTCGCGGTGGCCGGCGAGCGCCGGTCGGACGCGCTTCAGGGCGGGCAGGAGACGCTCCGCCGCCAGGTACGCCGCCGCGGCGAGCGGTCCATGGTGGACGGCGTAGAAGCGGGCGCGAGCCCGGCGCATCAGCCGGCGTTTGGCGCTGGGCGCGCTGCTCGCCCCGCCGAGATGCACCACGCTGACCCCGGGGCAGTAGGCGATGCGCCGTCCGCCGCGGCGCAGCCGGCGGCACAGATCCAGATCCTCATCGTAGAGGTCGAAGCGCTCGTCGAAGATGCCCGCCCGCTCGAACTCCATCCTGCGCAGGAGCCAGCAGGTGGCCCAGAGGAAATCCGTCTCGCGCGTGCGGCGGTCGTCCACGAGGTGCTCCTGGCGGAGGCGCGTCACCAGCTGGCCCGCGCCCCGGCGTCCCGCCAACCGATCCAGCTTGGTGGAGCGCAGGTGGAGGGCGAGCTCGTACCGCAGCGTCGGGAAGCCCTGGCTGGAGAGCTGGGGGCGCCCGTCGCCCCCCACCAGCCGCGGACCCGCAACCGCGATCTCCGGATCGCCCTCCAGCGCGCTCACGAGCGGTGTGATCACGTCCTCGATCCAGCGCGTATCGGGGTTGAGCAGCAGCAGGTAGTCGGCGTCGCTGGTCGCCGCCAGGACGTTGTTCGCCCGTGCGAAGCCGAGGTTCACGGCCGAGCGGATCAGGCGGACCTCGGGGAAGCAGCGCGCCACCATCTCGGCGCTGCCGTCGCGTGAGGCGTTGTCGAGCACGGACACGCGAAGCTGGACCGGGGCCGGCGGCCCGTGCTCGGCGATCGACCGCAGGCAGCCGGCCAGAAGCTGGCGTGTGTTGTAGGAGACGATCAGCACGTCGACCGAGGCGGG
>JAWVEW010000246.1:0-9204 GCA_033856495.1 Miltoncostaeaceae bacterium
ATGCAGGCCGCGGTCAGGGCGGCGCCGACCGGGATGCCCGCCTCGACCAGCGTGCGCACGCCCCGCCAGAGCGGTGCGACCCCGCCGGCGAGCACGCCGTCCCCCTCGCCCGCCAGCGCCCGGACGCCGTCCCAGCGGACCACCCGCTCGCCCAGCGGGTAGCGGCCCGGAGGGGCGCCGCAGGCGGCGGTGGCGTCGCTGACGAGCACGAGGCGCGGCCCGGCCAGCCGCGCCACGAGTGCCGCCACCGCCGGCGCGACGTGAGCGCCGTCGCCGATCAGCGACACGTGGGTCCGGCGGTCGCCAAGGAACGCGACGAGCGCCGAGGGCTGCCGGCTCTCGATGCCCCGCATCGCGTTGAGCGCGTGCGTCAGCAGGCGCGCGCCGGCACCGATGGCCGCCCGCCCCTGCTCGTGCCCGGCCTCCGTGTGCCCGCAGGCCACGGAGACACCGCGGCGCGCGAGCCGGCGGATGGCGTCGAGGGCGCCCGGGAGCTCGGGCGCGAGGGTGACGATGCGGGGCCGGAAGCGGGCGGCCAGGTCGTCCACGGCGGTGGGATCGGGATCGCGCAGCCGGCCCTCGTGGTGCGCGCCGGCGCGCGTGCGCGCGAGGAAGGGCCCCTCCAGGTGGACGCCCAGCGGACGGGCGCCGGCGACGGGCCAGCGAACCGCCCGGAACGCCGCCTCGGCCCGCGCGTAGCCGGCGCGCGAACGGCTGACGAGCGTGGGGCAGAAGGCGCTGACCCCGGCGGCGGGCAGCGCGCCGGCGACCGCCGCCAGCTGGTCGGGATCCTCGCCGACCTCGGCCCCAGCGAAGCCGTTGACCTGGACGTCCACCATCCCGGGCAGCAGCGCCCAGCCCTCCGGCAGGGCCCGCAGCGAGGCCGCCCCCCGGCCGGCGGTGTCGAACGCGCCGTCCCGCACCCGGACCGACCCGGGGACCAACCGCTCCCCGCGCAGGACGAGCCCGGAGAGACCCCCCAACCTCGTCCCGCTCACCCGAGCGTCGCCGCGGCCTCCTCCGCGAGCACGGAGAGGTCGAGGGGGCCCAGTCCCAGCTCCGATGCCAGCTCGTCGGCGGAGAGCCGCTGGCCGTCCTCCCAGAGCTCGCGCAGCAGGCTGCCCGCCCGCCGCTGGGCGAACCAGCGGCTGCCGAACTGCTCCTGCAGCATGCCCCGCAGCCCCACCTCCAGCGCCCAGGCGCGCAGGTAGCTCGCGCAGTAGAAGCCCTGGTCGACGTCGTCGAGGAAGGTCTCCTGGGGCCACGCCACCCCGGTCGCGCCCGACAGCAGCTCCGCGTAGCGGGCCGGCATGCCGTCGAGCCCGCCCCCCGCGTGCAGCTCCAGCTCGTAGAGCAGCTTGGCCGCGTAGCGCCGGTGCAGGTAGAGGCGGCCGAGCGCGGCGTCCCGCAGGTGGTCGCCGCTCTCCGTGAACCCGAGCGTGGAGGACAGCCAGACGCGGTCCCGCAGCAGCCCCTCGATGAGGAACGCGTAGCACTCCGTCACGGCGTCGTCGCCGAGGCGTCGGAACTCGACCGGCAGGCCGCGCGCCACGTTGGCGAAGTGCTCGGCGTGCCCGGCCTCGTGGAAGAGGGCGAGGTAGTCGTCGCGGCCGCCGATGGGCGCCACCACCAGGAAGACGCGGTCGGGCACCTCCACCGGAGCGCAGAACGCGCGCGGGTCCTTGCTGGGCCGCGGCTCGGCGTCGATCACCACGTTCGGCTGGCGGCGAAGATCGAGGCCGAGGCCGTCCAGGCCCCGCTCGAGCGCCTCCACCATCCGGTCGGATGGGAAGTGGGCGTCCTGCTCCGGCGCCCGCAGGAGGCGCGGCAGGTCCGCGCGGACGGCCTCGTCCAGCGCGACGCCCGCCGCCGAGCGCATGACCGGGTCGAGGACGGCGCGATACAGGTCGTCGGTGTCGCGCAGCAGCCGTTCGCACTGGGCCGCAAGCGCGCTCAGGTCCACGCCGAGCAAACCCCCCCAGAGGCTCCGGTAGGAGGCCCCGTCGCCCCCGATCCGCCCGGCGAGGTCGTGGCGCAGGCTCCAGGCCGCCGCGTGCAGGGGCGTCAGCTCCTCGTCCACCACCCGTAGCCGCGCTCGCTCCAGGGCCAGCCGGCGGTGCCGGTCGGGCTCGTTGGCGATCGCCGCGGCGACGCCGCGGTAGGGCAGCGTCTCGCCCTCGGCGCGGACGAGCCACGAGGCCTCGGCGGCCGCGATGGCCTCCTGCTGGGAGGCCGTGGCGGCATCCAGTCGGCCCTGGACGGCGAACGCGCGCAGCGCCCGAAGCGAGCGGCCGCGGTCGCCGGAGGGCGCGTCCGCCGCCGCCCCGACCAGCTCCCCGACCGCCTCCTCCGCGAAGAGGTCGGCGTGCCGGGCGTGGATCTGGGCCAGCGGCAGGTCCGCCCGGTGGCCGGCGCCGTGCAGGTAGAGCGCCTCCTCACGGGCGCGCAGGAACGCCTCCGTGTCGCGCCGGTAGTCCTCGAGGTCGTCGGCCAGGCCCACGTCCGGGATCGTAGGGGCCGCGACGGCGGCCCGTGGCTATGATCGCCGGCCCGTGGAGCGGCCGCGCCCGAACGACCTGCTGGAGCTGTCGGTGGACGACCTCGCCTTCGGCGGCCAGGGCGTCGCGCGTCCCGAGGGGTTCGTGGTCTTCTGCGCCGACACGGCGCCCGGCGACCGCGTGCGGGCGCGCGTGCGCAGGGTGCGCCGGCGCTTCGCGGAGGCCGCGCTCGAGGAGGTGCTCGAGGCCGGCCCGGGCCGCATCGCCCCGCCCTGTCCCTACGTGCCGCGCTGCGGCGGCTGCCGGCTCCAGCATCTCGACTACGACGCCCAGCTCGCGGCCAAGGCGCGGCAGGTGGCGGACCATCTGGAGCGGATCGCCGGCCTCGACCCCGCCCTCGTGCTGCCTCCCGACCCCGCGGTCGAGATCTTCGGCTATCGCAACAAGATGGAGTACTCGGCCGCGCCGGGGCCGGACGGCGAGCTGCGGCTGGGCTTCCACGCGCGGGGCCGCTGGGACGAGGTGATCGACATCGATCCGTGCCTGCTGGCGAGCCCTCTGGGGAACGCCCTTCGGGAGTCGGTGCGGCAGTGGGCGCTCGCGGAGGGCCTGACGCCCTACGACCAGCGCGCCCAGCGGGGGCTGCTGCGCCACGTGGTGGTGCGGGAGGGGATCGCCACAGGGCAGGCGCTCGTCACCGTGGTCACGGCCACCGGCGTCGAGGCGGCCGTCGACCGGCTGGGGCCGCCGCTCGCATTGCGCCACCCCGAGCTGGTCGGCCTGGTCCACGCCGTGAACGACGGCGTCGCGGAGGTCGCCACCGGGCTTCCCTGGCGCGTGGCCTGGGGGCGGGGCTGGCTCGAGGAGCAGATCCGGGGGATCACGCTGCGGTTGTCGCCGACGGCGTTCTTCCAGACCAACACGCGCACCGCCGAGCGGCTCTACGAGCGCGTGGCCGAGGCGGCGGCGCTGTCCGGCGGCGAGGTGCTGTACGACCTCTTCGCGGGCGTCGGCGGCATCGGCATCCCGCTCGCCGACCTGGCGCGCGAGGTGGTCGGGGTGGAGATCGACCCATCCTCGGTCGAGGATGCGAAGGGCAATGCCGAGCGCAACGGCGTGGACAACTACCGGCCGCTCTGCGGCGACGTCGGCCGGCTCCTGCGCGACCGGGCCGCGGAGCTGCCGGCCGCGGACGTGGCGATCGTCGACCCGCCTCGGGCGGGGCTGCAGGGGCGGGCCGTGCGTCGGATGCTGGAGCTGGGCGCGCCGACCCTCGTCTACGTCTCCTGCAACCCCTCCACCTTCGCCGCCGACGCGAAGCAGCTGGTGGAGGGCGGCTATCGACTGGAATCGGTGCGCCCGGTGGACATGTTCCCGCAGACGCCGCACATCGAGGCGGTGGCGCGGCTGACACGCTCGGGGTAGCCGCCGCGCAAGGCCGCCCGTGCAGCGGTTTTGGAGGTTTTGGTGGTCCTGCCGGCGGGTAGGCAGCCGGCCATGAACGAGACCGATTCCTCATCGCTCACGGTCGTCTCGAGCAACGGCGAGGCACCCTCCGCGCCGGGCACCGCGGCGACGCCAACGACGATGGCCGACAGCGTGACGCAGGCGCCGCCGACGGCCCGGCGGCAGCGGATGCGGCTCATGCGCATCCCGGGATTCGCCCCGACCGCGCCGATCGGCGGCCTGCTCGCCGCCTGGGGTGCAGCGGCGGTGGCCACCTACGCGCTGGCGCAGGCCGGCGTGTCGCTGGGCATCGGGTTCGGCCTGGCGGACGGCAGCGGCATCGCCAACACCAACGGCTTCTGGAGCGGGTTGTGGATGCTCCTCGTCCAGGCCGGCGCCTTCCTGATCGGCGGGTACGTGGCGGGCCGGATGGCGCGAAACCACGCAATGGCCCACGCGGCCCTGGTCTGGGTTCTCGCGATGGCGGCGACCGCGGCGGACGCCATCGTCCAGCGGGCCCGCACGGGCGGCTCCAGCGTGCTGAGCCAGATCGGCATGCCCTCCTGGACCGAGACCGGGCTGCAGAACAACTGGCGCCTGTGGGCGGTGCTCGCCCTCTTCGCCCTCGCCGCCCTGATCGGCGCACTGCTGGGCGGCGCGCTGGGCGCGGTGGCGAACCGCGCGGCGATGGTCGAGATCGAGCCGGCCCGCGGTGAGCCGCGCCGCTCCGAGGCCGCTCCGACCGCCTGATCCCCGCACCGCCGCTCGACCCCGTAATCGACCGCGCGCCCGTCGGGCGCGCGGTCTCACCCTGACGTGGAGGTGAGGTGGCCACCAAGCAGCAGCGGAGCAAGCCCGCGAGCGGCAGCGCGAACATCATCCAGGGCAGCGACCGCAAGCGTCAGCAGATCATCTCGCTGCTGATCGAGGCGTACTGGATGGAGGTGGAGACGGTGATGAGCTACCTCGCCGCCAGCATCAACCCCGACGGCATCCGCGCCCAGGAGATCCGGGAGTCGCTGGAGGAGGACATCCAGGAGGAGCTCGGGCACGCGCAGGAGTTCGGCCGCCGCATCAAGGAGCTCTACGGGGTGGTCCCCGGCTCGCTGGACTTCCAGGCGCAGCAGACCTACCTCCAGCCGCCCGACTCGCAGATCGACATCGTGCACGTGATCCGCGGCGTGATCGCCGCCGAGAACGGCGCCATCGAGCACTACACGAAGATCATCGAGGTCTGCGAGGGCGCCGACTACGTGACCCAGGACATGGTCATCGACATCCTGCGCGACGAGGAGCGCCACCGCCGGCTCTTCGAGGGCTTCCTGCGCGAGTTCGAGGTCGAGGGGAAGGCGTAGGGGGCGCCGTGGGCGTCAACGGCGCACACCCCGACCTCTTCCTCGTCGAGGACCTCCTGAGCGACGGGGAGCGCGCGGTCCGCGACCGCGTCCGCGCCTTCTGCGACCGGGAGGTCCGCCCGATCATCAACGACCACTGGGAGCGGGCGCAGTTCCCGTTCGACGTGCTTCCGGGGCTCGCGGAGCTGGGGATCATCGGAGGCACCATCGATGGCTACGGCTGTCCGGGGCTGAGCCCGCTCGCCTGCGGCCTCGTCGCCCACGAGCTCGCCCGCTGCGACGGGAGCCTGGCCACGTTCTACGGGGTGCAGTCGGGGCTCGCGATGACGAGCATCGCCACGCTCGGCTCCGAGAGCCAGCGGGCGCGCTGGCTGCCGGCGATGGCCGCCCTCGAGACGATCGGCGCGTTCGCGCTCACCGAGCCGGACCACGGCTCCGACGTGGTGGGCCTGGAGACCCGGGCCGAGGCGGACGGCGAGGGCTACCGGCTCTACGGGGCCAAGCGCTGGATCGGCAACGCGTCCTTCGCCGACATCGTGATCGTCTGGGCGCGCGACGAGAGCGGCCACGTCGGCGCGTTCGTCGTGGAGCGCGGCACCCCCGGCTTCACCGCCGAGCTCATCACCGGCAAGACCGCCAAGCGCGCCTCCTGGCAGGCCGAGGTGCGCCTGGACGGGGCGCACGTGCCGGCGAACAATCGGCTGCCGGGGGCCGAGTCCTTCGAGGATGCGACCAGCGTGCTCACCACCTGCCGCCCAGCCGTCGCCTGGGGGGCGCTGGGGCACGCGGTCGCCGCATACGAGGCCGCGGTGCGCCACGCCGGAGAACGCGAGCAGTTCGGCCGGCCGCTCGCGGGCGCACAGCTGGTCCAGTACCGGCTGGCGAAGATGCTCGCCGACGTGACGGCGATGCAGCTCATCTGCCTCCGCATGGCCCAGCTCCAGGCGGAGGGGAAGCTGACCCCGCCCATGGCCTCGATGGCGAAGATGTTCAACGCCGCCCGCGCGCGGACCGTGGTGAGCGACGCCCGGGACCTGCTGGGGGGCAACGGGATCCTGCTGGAGCACGACGTGGCCCGCCACCACGCCGACATGGAGGCGGTCGTCACGGTCGAGGGCTCCGACAGCGTCCAGGCGCTGATCCTCGGCCGCGAGATCACCGGGATCCCGGCGTTTTCGTAGACCCTCCGGGCGCGGGAAGTCTCCGCGCCCGGAGGGCGGACCTCAGCTCAGCTCAGACCACGGCGGCCCGCGCGAAGCGCGCCATCGCGGCCTGGACCCCGGGCAGCGCGGCCTGCAGCGCCGTCCTGTCCGCGCGGGCCACGGCGGCGACGAAGGTCCTGAGCGCGGGCAGCGCCGCGCGGCCGGCCGCCACGATCCGCCGGCGCTGACGCTCGAGCCTCGGGTGCGCGGCGCGCTGGGCGGCGACGCGGTTCAGCCCGAGGGAGAGCCGGCGCAGCCGCTGGCGCAGCGCCGGCGCCTGCGCGATCGCCTGCTGGGAGCTCGAGATGCGGCCGAGCGCGTTCCCGAAGGCCGTGAACGGGCCGAGAATCTCCCGCTGCATCACCGCCAGGTAGGCCTTCGGCGTCAGGGCGGCGCTCACGCCCACTGCATGGGGTGCGTTGGCCGCGCTCGCGCCGGCGCTCCCCGCCCCGAGCCCGATCGCCAGCCCCAGCACGACCAGAAGCGCTGCCCGCCGAGCATGACGCGTCATCGACGTCCCCCTCCGTGGCGTTCCCCGGCCGGCGCGCCGGCCCGTCGGAATCCGCGCAGGCTACAGCCCGCCGGCATCGCCGGGAGCGGCGGCGGCGCCCAGGGACGCGAGCGGCGGCCGCTCCAGCAGCGGCACCTGACGCACCTCCACGTCCTCGTCCCCCCAGAGCACCAGCGGCCCGGGCGCGAAGCGGTCCAGCGCCCCCTCCTCGAGCAGGCGGCCGAGCGCAGCCGAGATCACCGCGTAGGCCATCGGACCGAGGTCGCGCAGCGGCTGGTGGCGGTTCTGGCGGCTGCCGAGGTCCACCTGCGCCAGCCCGTCGAGGCCCGCCAGGCGCAGGGCGTCGATCAGCATGGCGATCTCCACCCCGTAGCCGACCGGGAACGGCAGCCGCTCGAGCAGGGTCCGGCGCCCGGCGATCTCGCCGGCCAGCGGCTGGCGGAAGCCGGCCAGGCGGGGCGCGAAGAGGTTCAGCAGGGGCCGGGCCACCAGCTCGGTGACCCGGCCGCCCTCGTCGGGCAGGAGCACGTGGCCGGCCCGGAACGGACGGCGGAAGGCGCCCTTGACCAGGTGGATCCGCTCCTCGACCAGCAGCGGCCCCAGAAGCCCGGTCAGGTAGTGGGGCGCGAAGTCCTCGGTGTCCGCGTCGAGGAACACCACCAGGTCGCAGCGGCTGGCGGCCAGCCCGCGCCACATGGCATCGCCCTTGCCGCGCGCGCGGCCGTGCTCGGGCATGAGCTCCGACTCCTGGCACACGCGCGCGCCGGCGGCGGCCGCCACCTCGGGCGTGCCGTCCGAGGAGGCGCCGTCCACGACCAGCACGTCGTCGACGAGCCCGGCTGCCGCGAGCGGCGCGATCGACGCCAGCAGCCCCCCGATCGTCCGCGCGACGTCGCGCGCGGGCACGATGACGCCCACCGTCTGGCGCTTGAGGGCCAGCAGCCGCTCGAGCGGGAAGCTCGACGCCGCGAAGCTGCGCCGCTCCAGCCACTCCGCCAGCTCCAGGTCCCGCGCGAGCCCGCGCGGCGCGCGGCCACGACGACGGGCCGAGGTCTCGACCCGCACCGACAGCAGCCGCTGGATCGGGACGCCGGCGTCCACCAGCGCCCGCTCCAGCGCCTCGTCCTCGAGGCCGGCGCGCGGGGCCAGGCCGCCCACCCGCCGGTAGGCCTCGGCGGTGAGGCCGATCGAGGCGCCGCTGAACTGCCAGTGCTCGGCGCGATCGCCGCGGTCGGCCCGCGCCTCGGCCATGACCCGCAGGTGGCGCCGGCCCGCCTGCAGGCGCCGGCGCTCCAGCGCGGCCGGGGGCAGGCCGGCCGCCTCGTCCTCGGCCAGCTCCACCCGCCCGCCGATCGCCCGCGCCCCGGCGGCGACCGCGTCCAGCTGCGCGCGCAGCCAGTCCGGCGCCACCCGCGAGTCGGCGTCGGTCGAGGCGATCAACCCGTCCGGCCGGCCCAGCCCCAGCAGCCGCTCGCAGGCGGCCTCCATCCCCCGCCGCCGGGCGGCCCCGACGCCCTCGCCGGCTGCCGCCAGCAGCCGCAGCCGCAGGCCCGGGTGGACGCGCGCGGCATCGAGCGCCCGCGCCTCCGTGGCGTCGCGGCAGTCGTCCAGCACGAGCAGCACCTCGTACTCCTCCGGCCGCACCCCCTGCTGACCCGCGAGCGCCGCCAGGCAGGCGCCGACCAGCTCCTCCTCGTCGCGCGCCGCGACCACCACGCTGGCCAGCAGGGCGGGGTCGGGCGCCGGCAGCGCGCTCACGGCAGCGGCTCGCCCCGCTCCACCAGCCCCCGCCCCCGGTCGTAGTCCCGGTCCCGCTCGTGGGTGAGGACGCCGACGGTCACGCCGGCGCGCCCGTACCAGACCGTGAAGCCGTCGGCGTCCTCGTCCAGGCGCGCCTCGTCCCAGCCGTCGCCCCAGGCGACGTGCTTGACCGTGCGCGAGCCGATGGTGGACCAGAAGCCGGGCGCCGCGTCCCAGCGCGCGCGCGCGCCGGCGAGCGTCCGGCCCGCGACCTCGCCCTGGTTCAGGGCCTCGCCCCAGTGCTCCACGCGCAGCGGCCGCCCCGCCGCGGCGTTGGCGGCGAAGGCGACGTCGCCGGCCGCCAGCACCGCCGCCGCGCTGGTGCGCATGGACGCGTCCGCGGCGACCGCGCCCCCCGCGATCGTGAGCCCGGCCCGCTCGGCGAGCCCGAG
>JAWVEW010000247.1:0-4795 GCA_033856495.1 Miltoncostaeaceae bacterium
GAAGCCTGCCGCGCCGTGAGTACCTGGGAGCCCGCCGAACAACGCCGCCCAGGCGGCCGCGGAGGCGGGGGAGGGAAGGGGGCTGGGCAAGGGGGAACACGTCTGCGTGCAGCCGGCGGCGTCGGCGCGCACCAGGATCTGGGTCCCGGGATCCTCGCGCACCGCCTCGGGCAGCTGATCGAGCCCGTCCACGAGCACCGCGATGTTCTCGGCCGCGCAGTTGGCGCCGGCGTTTCCCGGCCGGAGCATTCCGGCCAGAGCCTCGCCCTGCAGGTAACAGAGGATCGGGTGGAAGCCGTATCCGCGCTTGAAGGTGGGCGCGGCGCCCTCCTTGTCGGAGTGGGCGGTCACGAGCGTCGAGTCGATGTCGAGCACGATCTCGCTCGGCCCGGCACCCGCCACCCAGGCCCGCGCCCGCGCCATCGCGCGCGCGGCGCGCACGAGCTCGAGGTGCTTGGCGTCGAGGGCGTCGATCACCCGCCAGGCGGTGGTGTCCGAGGCCACCCGGCCGAAGAGGTCGGGCTGGTCGCGAAGCGCCCCGAGGTCCGACAGGCAGTCGCCGCCGTCGATGAGCATCACGGCCAGGTCGCGAAGCACCCGGCCCGGGTCGTGGGCCGAGCGGCGGCTTCTGGTGTCGGCCAGAGCGCCCGAGAGCGCTGCCGTCAGACCGAGGCGGTCGGCGAGGGCGGAGAGCAACGCGCCCCCGGCGTGGGAGACAAGCCCGGTCGCGTCCGTGCCCACTTGTACGCTCTTCTTGCGCGTCCGACGCGTCACCTTCAAGGTGATCCTCCCGGGCGGGGTGATGTGGCTTCAGCACCCCCATTCTCCCCGTCCGGGCGGACGTTCCCGTGCTGGTGCGGCCCTCAGCCCCGGCGCGCTAACGAAGGATCCGGGCTAGCGCCGCCCGCGCGCCTGGCCGCGTGCAACTGCAGATCTTGCAGTTGATCGCGAGTTCCGGGCGCGATGAAGTTGCGCTCCATCAACAAGGCCACTCGGCAGCCAGCCGAGGCCAGACGAAAGGGACGTCATGTACGTCATCTCAATTCACTCGGTGTCCGACCCCGACGCGTTCTGGAGCGCACGGCTGGACCTGCCGGCGGGAACCGAGCTGCCGATCGTCGCGCCGAGCGCTGACGGCACGCGGGGCGTGTGCGTCTTCAGGTCCGATTCCGTCGACACGGTGAGGAACCTCGTCGACGGCGCCGCGGGAGCGATCAGCAGCAACGAGTTCTACGCGATCAACGAGGGCAACGCGCAGGGGCTGCCCGTCTAGAGCTCGTCCCCGACTGCACCTTCGACGACGTTGCTCATACTGTCTCTCCCGTCTGGTTGCGAGCGCGTGCGCGCCACTGCCGCACGCGCCCGCGCCCGGGACGGCTCAGTGGTTTCGGACGGCCACGCGCACGCTGGCGGGCAGGCTCTGGCGAAGGGTCCGACCGGCGACGGCGGTGATCGTGTAGCCCCCGTTCGCCAGCGCGCGGCCGTGGAGGCGGCCCGCGAAGCGCACGCGGTTGGCGCCCAGCGTCCCCGTGCGCAGGAAGGAGGCGAGCACCCGCTTCTTGCCGTGGACCCTGGTCGACAGGGTGAAGCTCACGCGCGCCCGGCCGGTGAGGGTGAAGCGAAGGCTCGTCCCCAGATGCGTCCGCGCCGCGCGGCAGCCGTTGGTTGCCGGATGGGTCGCGCAGGCAACCGGCATGGCGCTCGCAAAGCGCGTCGGGGCGGCGCGGAGGCGGGAGATCGCGAGCCGCGCGACCGTCCCGCCGGGCGTTCCGCCGAGCGTGCCGCCGGTCAGGGAGCCGGCCGGCCCGCCTGCCGGCGAGGAGCCCGACCCGGGCGTCGGGCCGCCGGTGGGCAGGGCGGTCCTGATCGGGGGCTCCACCACCGTGCTCGCGACCGGGATCGTCTGCCAGCTGGGCTGGATGTCGCGGGCCGAGTCGGCGGTGATCTGGTGGACGTTCGTGCCGTCGGCGTTCATCAGGAAGATCGCCTGCTGTGCGCGGATGTTGGAGCTCCGGAACGCCACCTGGCCGCCGTCCGGCGAGTACACCGGGTAGCGGTCGGAGTGGTGGGAGACGAGCATCCGGCGCTGGTTCGAGCCGTCCGCGCTCATGGCGTACAGCTGCTCGTAGCCGTCGCGGTCGCTGATGAAGCTGATCGTCAGGCCGTCGGGAGACCATGAGGGAAAGCGGTTGGCCCCCTGGCTCGTCAGCCGGCGTGGGTTGGCGCCGTCGGCGTTCACGGCCCAGACCTCGCGCTGGCCGGTCGCCCGCTCGCTGACGAACGCGATCGTCTGGCCGTCGGGCGACCAGGCGGGCTCGGAGTCGAAGGCCCCATCCCCGGCGATCACGCGATCGCCCGTGCCGTCCGCGTTCATCACGTGAATGTCGAAGTTGCCCGCCGCGTTCGAGCGGTAGGCGATCTTCGTCCCGTCGGGCGACCAGGTCGGGTAGCGGTCGGACTGGCTGTGGGCGGTGATCTGCGTCTGGTGGGAGCCGTCGGCGTACATCTGCCAGATGTCCCAGTTCCCGTCGCGGTTCGAGACGTAGGCGATCTTCGTGCCGCCGGGGGAGTAGGCGGGGTCGATCTCGTCCGCCAGGCTCTGGCTCAGGTCGACACCGCCGGTGCCGTCGGGGTTGATCGCGTAGATCTCGTCATGCCCGTCCCTGTTGCTGACGTAGGCGATCTGGCCGTTGGCGCCCGGGGCGGTCGCGGCGGCGACGCCGGCCAGGGCGGGCACGACGACGAGCGACGCCGAGACGATGGCGAGCGTGGATGGACGGAGTCTCTTGCGCATGGGAGCCACGCTTCCGGTCGGGAGGACGTTCCGGGTGCGGCTCGTTGGAATCCCTGCGGGCGACGTTTCGCGCAGCACCTTTACGAAGGACGCTGGCAGAGGAGCCTGCGTCGACACATCCCCTAACGGGGGGATCCGGGCACTTCGGTCTCTTCAGACCCCGCCCGCGGGGGGAAGCTCGACGCAGAAGGAGGCGCCGTGCCCCTCGTCGCTCTCCACCCAGATGCGGCCCCCGTGCGCCTCGATGATCGCCTTCGCGATCGAAAGCCCCAGCCCGTTGCCAGGCACCCCGACGGATCCCGAGCCCTCGGATCGGAAGAAGCGCTCGAACAGCCGAGGTTGCTCGTCGGCCGGGATTCCGGGGCCGGTGTCGGTCACGGTGACGAGAACCGCCCGCTCTCGCCGCTCCAGGGCGAGGCGGACCGATCCGCCGGCGGGCGTGAACTTGATCGCATTGGAGATGAGGTTGTTCAGGAGCTGACCGATCCGCGCCGGGTCGCCGTGCACCGGCGGGACCTCGTCCAGCGCCATGCTCAGCCCGACCGTCTGCGCCTGCGCCTGCGGCCCGGCCTCCTCGACGCATTGGCGGATGAGCTGCGCGAGGTCGAGATCGCTGCGGCGCAGCTGCAGCTGGCCCGAGTCGGAGCTGGCCAGCAGCAGCACGTCGTCCACCAGCCGAAGCAGGCGCTCGGCGTTTCGAGAGACGACGCCGAGGCGCCAGCGGACGTCCGCGCTCAGCGTGGCCTCGCCCAGCATCTCGATGTGGCCCGTGATCGAGGTCAGCGGCGTGCGGAACTCGTGCGAGACGAGGGCCAGGAACTCGTCGTTGAGATGCTGCGCCTCGCGCTCGGCGGCGAGGTGCGCCTCGCTTGCGCGCAGGGCGGCCTCCCCGTGCAGACGGTCTCGAGCAGCCTGTTCGCGGTCTTCCGCTGCTGCGTGTCGATCCTGGGCCGCCAGCGCGCGATGCTCGGCCGCCTTCGCGCGGTGCTCGGCAGCGCGCTCACGTTGTTCGGCGGCGCGGATGACGAGGTCGCCGGCGAGCGACGTGTCGCGGCGCTGCTCGTGGGCGGCCTCGCGCTGCGCCATCGCCAGGTCGCGCGCGTCGGCGGCCCGATCGCGCGCCAGCGCCGCCAGATCGCGTGCGTTCGCGTTCGTGTCACGGCCGGTGGCAGCGTCCCCCCGCGCGTGGGCGGTCTGCTCGCGCAGCCGGGCGCTGCGCTCGCGGATGTCGCGGCTGGCCTCGTGCGCTCCGGGGTTGACGCCGTAGGCGAGATCGCGATCGCTGGCGGCCTGGTCGCGGTCCGCAGCCAGTTGGTCGCTCTCCGAGCTCGTCTGATCGACGTCCGAGAGGGTCTGGTCGCTGTCGGCGAGGGTCTGCTCGCTGTCGGCGAGGGTCTGGTCGCCCGGGAGAGGAACCGCGGCTGGCCATGACGCGCCCACGTACGCCCTCCTGTTTGGAGGCCGCCGGGGTCCTGGGCAGCTCGTCTCGAGTCGGCATCCGGCCGACGCTGCAAACCGTAGTCTTGTTCAGGCGCCCTGTCGAGCGGCGGGCTTACGCGCGCGAGCCCGAGCGCGCCACACCTGCGATCCTTCTTCCACACGTTCGGCCTGGACGAGGCGCCCCGGATCGAGAAGCGCAGCCGGCTGGCCCGGATGCGCTCGAGTCGGGCCACGTGACCCCGCGGGAGCTGGACTGAGGCCGCTCGACTGGATCACCGCCGCGCTCGACCGCTTCGGCAAGCTGCTGCCGGAGGACTACCCGGGGTACGCGCGCATCCTCCACCCGGCCCAGGAGCTGGAGGGCGGCGAGTGGCGGGAGGTCTCGTGGGCCGAGGTCGCCGCGCGGACCGGCCGGGTGATCCATCCGCTGGTCCAGTTCCAGTCGATCGCGCCGGCAGTGCCAGGCGCCGAGGAGGGACACTGGCAGCAGCCATGGACCGGCGAGCTGTCGGATGGCCAGCTCGACGCGCTGATCCCGCTGCTCGCCGCCGCGACCGCAAC
>JAWVEW010000248.1:0-3395 GCA_033856495.1 Miltoncostaeaceae bacterium
CTCGGCCGCGATGAGGGCCCGCCTCGACGAGGGCGCGGTGGTGGGCATCAACGGCGACGCCCTGAACCGGCGCAAGACGGGCCCGGACGGGATCGTGCTCGCAGGCGACCAGCTGATGAGCGCGCCCGACCCCGGCCGGACGGCGCTCCTTCTCGGCCCCGCGGGGCTGTCGTTCGGCCGCATGCGGCTCCTGGGCCGCTACCAGGCCGAGAGCCCCAAGGGCTTCAGCCGGCCCTTCTCCGGGGTGAACCGCCCGCCCGACCGCCTGGACGAGACCGTGGTCTACACGCCCGCGTACGGGCTGTTGACGCCGCCCGTCACGGGCGCCCCGCGCTTCGAGGCGGTGGTGCAGGTCGACGCCAACGCCCCCCTCGCTCCCAACACCACACTCGTCGGCACGGTGGTCTCAGCCGCCGCCGGAGGCACGCCGATCGGGCCCGGCCAGGTGATCATCTCCGGCAACGGCACCACTGCCGCCACCGTCGCCGGCCTGGCGGTCGGGCGGCGGGTCAGCATCGCGCTGCAGGTCGACGGACTGCCCCCGGGGATGACCGACGGCATCGGCGGCGGGCCGGCGCTGGTCCGGGACGGCGCCGCGGTCGGCCCGGCCGGGGAGACCCTCAGCTCGATCAAGCTCAGTGCGCCCACCTCGCGCAGCGCCATCGGGCAGGCCGCGGACGGCACGATCCTGCTGGTGTCGGCCGAGGGCGCCGAGCAGCACAACCTCGGTGTCTCCGTCAGCGAGCTCGCGCAGATCATGGTGGGGCTCGGGGCGGCCAACGCGATGGCGTTCGACTCGGGGAAGCCGGCGCAGGTCGCGATCGGTGATCGGCTGCTGACCGCGGTCAGGACCGAGCCGACCATCCCGAACGCCCTGGTCGTGACGTACCGGGGCGTCCAGCTCGGCCCGCTCCCCGACCGGATCACGCCGAATCGGGATGGCGTCGACGACACCGCCGAGACCACCATGCGGGCGCCGACGGTCGGCGGCCTGACGGTGACGATGGAGAGCAGCGACGGCTCGTCCTCGGTCCCCATCCTCAGGGGGCCGTTCGGTCCGGGCGCCGCGCCGCTCAAGCTCAACCCCTCGGCCCTGCACCTCGACGACGGCGCCTACGTGGTCACCGCCCGCTTCGTGCCGGGCGACGGCTCAGCGCCGACCGAGGCCACGCGGACGGTCGTCGTGGACCGGACGCTGAGCTTCCTGCGCCTGCGCTCGGCCACCGTCGTGCTGGGGACCCGCAGCGCGCCGCAGCCCCAGCTGCGGGTCGGGTTCCGGCTGTCGCGGCAGGCGCGCGTGACGGTCCGGCTCAAGGACTCCAAGGGGATCCTGCTGCGACTGCTGGCCTCCAAGCGCCTGATGAAGCCCGGCCAGCAGGTCGTCACCTGGGACCGCAGCCTCAACGGCAAGCGGGCCCGGCCCGGCACGTACACGGTGGACGTCGCCGCGCGGACGAGCCTCGGCCTGAGCACGCTCACCCGCAGCATCGAGCTCAAGAGCACCAAGCCGCCCACCCCCTGAGCGACCCGCCCGCGGTTCCGGAGGTCGAGCGTCGGGGCTCGCGTGCCCCCCCGTTGCGGGCCGGTGACATGAGTCACAGGTGTGTGAGTATGGTTGACACCACTGAGGCGCCTCACCGGCCGCGGCGTGGTCGCCGACCGAGGATCGCGATCGTGGCGACCCTCTCCTCGAAGCCGACGGCGCTGAGCCTCCGGATCCGGGCCTGTCCGGATGAGCCGGGGCAGGCCCGTCGGGCGCTGGCCGAGCTGCACGTCCCGACCTCCAGCTGGGGGAGGCCCGTCGCCGGCGGGGCGATGCGGAGGGCGCCGGGCGGGCGGAGGAGCTGGCGTCCCGCGAGCGGCGCCGCAGCGAGCGCGAGCGCTTCCTGACCCGCCCGGGTCGAGGCGCGGGCCACGATCTCGAGCGGTCCCTTCAGGTCCTCCAAGCGTGCACCGCAGCCCGGTAGTACGGGCCGTTCACCTTGACCAGCTCCGCCGGCGGCGGCGGGATGACGGTCTCGACGCGTGAGAAGCCGGCCGCCCGGCAGAGGCCCTTGAGGGCCGTCTCGTTCGGCGCCCACCAGTTCGTCGGGTCGTCGCCGAGGCCGTCCTCCGGGAAGAACTCGAACATGGCCCTGTCCTCCATGCCCGGAACGACCACCGCCGCCGTCTCGATGATGGCCAGCTCGTGGGTCACCCGCGCCACGCGCCGCAGCGCCTCCAGCGGGTTCTGCATGTGGTAGAGCACGCCCAGGTAGAGGACGACGTCGAAGGTCCCCAGGCGATCGAGGCTCACGGTCATGAAGTCCGCCACGACCGGCTCGGCGCGGCTGGCGAGCACCGAGTGGGCCAGGTCGAAGCCCCGCTTTCCGGGCAGCTCGTCGGGCCGCCAGACCTCCGGCACGGTGTCCCACGGCTGGGGCGACAGCCCCTGCTCGCGGCAGCGCAGGACGTACGCCGGCAGGTCCGTGAAGTCGAGCGACCACGCGAAGTGGTCCAGGGCGACGACGCGGGCGGCGCCCGCACGCTCGGCGGCGAACGTGTAGAAGCCGTCCCAGGCGCCGATGTCCAGGACCGTCTTGCCCGTCAGGTCCGGCAGCTGCAGCGCCGCGAGCTCGCCCTGCAGCAGGTCGGGCGACTTGACGCCGGCGCTCACCACGCCCTCGCCGAAGTCGATGGAGTGGAACCAGATCGGGATGGAGCTGACGAGCCGCTGGAGCTCCGTCTGCCGCTCGCTCGGCTCCGCGGGCAGCTGGCGGGGCGGCGGCGGCCGGCCCTGGACGCGGCCTCGCCTCAGCCCACCGGCGACCCTCCGGAGCATTCGCGCTTCCCTCGGACGGCGTAACGAGAAGCGCGCGCCGGGCGATCCCGGCGCGCGCGTGCACGGCGATGGTATCCGCCGGCGCCCCGGGCGGCGTCCTACGCCCGGCTCAGGAACTCCCGAACCGGTGAGGGCACGGGCGTCGCCGCGCGGCGCATGCGCAGGGCGGGAGCGGTCACGCGCGTCCCGTCCCGCGGCAGGACTCGCAGACGACCGGCACGAGCCCGAGCGGGCCCGGCTCCCAGATGGCTCTCTGGCCCCAGCAGATCGGGCACGGTGGAGCGAGCGGGCGGTGAGCGGTGGCGGCGCTGGACATTTTGCGCTCCCATCTAGGTGTCAACTGCATCTAGATAAGATGGTGCGCCGCCAGAGCACACGGCTCTACTGTCGAACGGCCCTGCCGGTGGGGGTGGGGGGTCACACCCACCCTGTTCCGGCGAGCTCGGAGCGGCGCGGCCTCCCTGCCGCGCCCTCCGCCGGGGATCCTCGGCGGGTCGTCCCTGACCCTTCGTCTCCGGCCCTGCTGTGCTGTCCCGTACTGCCCGTCTGGTGGGCGGGGGGTCACACCCGCCCG
>JAWVEW010000249.1:0-8177 GCA_033856495.1 Miltoncostaeaceae bacterium
GCAGCAGGGCGGCAGCTTTCCGAGCGCCGGGCCCTTGTAGAGGGTCCTCGCCATTCCCCGGATGATGGCGCGCGCTGCGCGCCCGCCACGACCCCGAGCGGTCAGGGCACCGTGCCGATTCGGCGCCGATACGCGCACGCGCCGGCGGGGCCGGCGGGGGGGCGCTCGAACCCGCCCGACCAGGTCGCGCCCATTTGACCGCGCAGGCGCCGGTCAAATGGCCGCGGGGCTCGCCGGCACCTCGGGGCCCCCCGGCCGCCGGCGCGATCGGCCAGGCGTGGCGCGGTGGCCACAGGGCGGTGCTCAGGCCGGGGCGCGGGACCCTCGACGTGAACGTGCTGGTCAATTGCGGCGGGTGCCCTACCTGGCCCGGGCCGGCCGGCGCGGGGTCAGCGACGCGGGGGTCTGGACCGCCTTGTCCGGGTCCACCGTGGTGAGCTCGTTGAAGGGGTCCACGGCACCGTTCCCGCCGGGGTGGAGCTCGAAGTGGAGGTGGGTGGGTCCGCCACGGGCGTCGCCGGTGTTGCCGACGGTGCCGATCTGCTGGCCGATGGCGACGGGGGTGCCGTCCTGCAGCCCATCGGCGATCGAGGCCAGGTGGGCGTAGAAGAAGACGTTGCCGGCGGTGTCGCGCATCCAGATGGTGATGCCGCCCCGGCCGGACTCAGACCGGCTGAGGCGCTCGACGGCGCCCGCGGCGACGGCGACGACCGGCGTGCCGAGGGGCGACAGGATATCGACCCCCTGGTGGGCGCCTTGGGGCCGGGGGGCACCGAAGTCGTCGCTGTACGCGTGCGGACCGGCGATGGGGAAGGTGCGGAGGAAATGGGCGCCAAGAGCCTCGGCGCTCACGGGCGCCGGCGGGGCGCCCTCGGGGAGACCCAGGCCGGCGATGGCGGCCCCGGTCACGTCGGTCACGGCCGCGGACTTGACCCCCAGGTCGGCGGCAGGCGCCTGCGGAGCGACTCCGAGCGCCTTGAGCAGCGCCACGTCCGCCACCCCGGTGGCGCGGCGGGCCATCTTGCGCTGGACTCGGGCGACCGCGGCGCGGGTGCCCCGGCCGTACGCGCCGTCGATCGCGATCCGGACCCCGCGCCGGCGCAGCGCGCGCTGGAGCTCGCGGACGTCGGCGCCGACCGCCCCCATCCGCAGCGGCCGCAACGCCGCAGCAACCGCGGCGGCCGGAGCGGCGAGCGCTGCCGCGGCGGCGGCGACCGTCGGCGCCGGGACCGCCTGTTGCGCCACTGCCGCGGGCGACGCGTCGACGCCGGCGGGCGCCGGCGGCCCCGGCAGCGTCGGCAGGCCCGCGATGGGCGCGAGGGCGGGCGCTGGAGTCGCTGCTGGAGCGGGTACCGGCACCGGGTCCGGCGCGGGCGGCAGCTCTCCCTCGGCGACGGCCGAGGCGGGGAGGGCGACCCCGCCCGCGGGGAGGGCGACGGTCAAGGCCAGCGCGAGTGCGCGTGGCCCCGCCCATCGGCGCAGGCGCGCCGCGCGCGGTCCAACACCAGTCATCTCGCTCCTTTCGCCCCCCGGCGATGGGCACATCCCTGGGGGCTGTGGACGACGCGAAACGGACTGACCGCTCCACGACGTCCCTCGGACAGACGGCTGTGAGTCCGGGGGATGCTATGGCGGCGGCCCGCGGCCGGTCAACCCTCGGAAGGACCCAGCAACCGCGCTCAGAGGGCCAGTACGAGCTCCTGCTGGCGGTCGAAGGCGATGAATCCGAACCAGCGCAGGGCGGCCTCGACCGGGGTGCCGACGGGCTCGTTGATGAGCGTGATGGGCGGATCCAGATGCGGCAGGAGGTCGCCGAGCGCGTCCCTGGCGGCGGTCTCGGCCACCGCGGCGATGCCGAGGAGCGACGTGGCGCCCCCGCGCGACGGCCGCCAGATGGCCGCCGCCCGCCGCCAGACGGCTCCGCGGACGCCGTCGAGCGTGGCCAGCCGGCGCAGCGTGGCAGGAGTGCGCTGCCAGGTCTGGCGGACCGCCAGCAGCGCGCCGATCGCGTCAGCCGCCGCGGCCGGGCTGGCTTCGGGCAGGCTGCCCTGGACCGACGAGCGCCCCTCCCTCCGCCACAGCACGACGTCGCGCTCCCGCCGGAAGCCCGCCGCGGCGTAGAGCCGCATCGCCCGATCGTTGTCGTGGAGCACCTCGAGCCTCAGCCGACGGGCGCCTCCCGCCTCGGCCAGCTGGATCTGCTCCTCCATCATGCGCGCGCCGACGCCGCGACCGCGCGCTGCCAGAACCAGCCCGAAGCCGCCGCACCAGGCGTCCCTGCCGCGGAGCGCCAGCAACGAGACGCCGACCGCCCGGCCGTCCGCCGAACGCGCCACCAGCGAACGCGCGGCGTCGATCTCCTCCGACTCGATCCGCTCCGCCATCTCGCGGCTGGCATCTGCGGCCGGGGGGTAGCGGGTGTCGGCGAAGCAGGCGCTGACGAGGGCGGCGAGATCGCCGGCCGACATGCCCGCGGCCGCCTCGAAACGGATCGGCTCAGACACGGCGCTGGCGGCGGCGGCGCAGCCCGCGCAGGCTGAGCGCGACCAGCAGCACCAGGGCGGCCCCCGCGAGGATGATCCCGTTGACCGGAGCGCTCGAGCTGGACGTGCCAGACCGCGCGCGGATCAGGGGGCAGTCCCCGTACTTGAAGACCCACTGCGCCGTCCTGTCGTCGAGGACCGTGTTCGCGTTCGTGCTTCCCGGCCCGTCTGGCAGGGTGAAGCGATAGTCGAAGCTCAGGCCGCCGCCCCTCAGAAGGGCGTCGGGGCCGCCTCTCGCGTCCAGGCGCGACCCGCTGCACGGCGCCTTCTCCAGCGACCCGACGCCGGCCCGCCCCAGCAGGTTGAACGTCGAGTCGCCCCCCTTGCGCTCGAGGGTGAAGGTCGGGTTGGCCAGGATGGGCGACTGGGTCGGCAGCTCGCTGACGGAGCTGAAGCCCGGAATGTGGGTGAGGTCTCGTGGAGCGGCCAGGAGCGCCCGCAGGTCGTTCGGCGACTCCAGCGCGTGGGTCGTGGTCAGCACCATCCCGCCGGAGGGGTCCCGGGTGACGGCGACCGTCTCCGCGCCCCCGGTGCCCGCGGTCCAGCCGGCCTCGGTGAGGAGCCATGGGAAGGCCCGCTGCGCGACCGTCTCCGGGGGATCGGCGCCCGCGAAGCCGAGCGCGCTCACCGCCTGGGAATCCAGCTCGAGCGTGAGGTCGAGCCTGCCCTGGCCGTTCGCGTCGAGCACGGAGTTCACGCCGAGGTTGGCGGTGCAGCCCGACGCCAGGAGCGCCGCGGCGGCCAGCGCCAGCGCCGTCAATCGCCTCCTCATGCCGAATCGAGCCGGTCCAGCCGGCGCAGGAGCTCGGCAGTCCGCGCGCGCTCGGCGCCGTCGAGGGTCGCGAAGTCGTCGTCGGAGAGGTGCCCCGCCCGATGGTCGAAGTCGATCTCCCTGATCGCCGTCAGCGACCGGTCGACCTCCTCCGCCAGGCGCCCGCGCTCCTCGTCGGGCGGGGCGGCGGACGACTCCCCGGGCGCCGGTCGAATCAGCGGCCAACCCACCACGGCGATCAGGACCAGAGCGACCAGTGCCACGAGGACGTAGGCGATCACGCGGGGCCGGGTCCCGCCCGGTGCCAGCGGCTCACGGCGTCCGCGGGCCGGGCGACTACGCCTCCACCCGGGTCGGCTCAGCAGGCCGCGCGGGCGCCCGGGCCGCGGCCGGGGCGGCGCGACGCTGGACGCGCGGACCTGGCCAGCCGGCGATCAGGGCGCCGATCGCCAGGATCACCCCGGCCGCCCAGATCCAGATGACGAGCGGGTTCACGAACACCGAGATCCGCGCGATGCCCCCGGCCTCGAAGGAGCTGAGGACGACGTAGATGTCGCGCGTCGCGGTGGTGTCGATGGCGACCTCGGTGGCCCGGTCGCCGTTGGCGTAGATGCTGAACCCCGGATGCATCACGCCGACGGGGCGGCCGTCGCGCAGGACCGCGACGCCCACGCCCACGTTGGCGACGTGCGGGGTCGCGGACATGCGCTCCGGTCCCCGGTTCACGAAGGTGTAGCCGCCCACGTTCCCCGCCTCGCCCTGCCGCAGGGCGAGCTCGCCGCCGCTCGCGAAGGACTTGGAGCCGGCCAGGCCGACGAACAGCACGACGATGCCGATGTGCACGAGGTACCCACCGTATCGGCGGCGGTTGCGACCGACCAGGCGCAGGAGCGCGCCGGGCCAGCTCACGCCCCCGAGGGTGCGCTGGACGCGCATGCCGCGCCAGAATTCGCCCGCGATGCAGGCGACGACGAAGACCGACGTGGTGAAGACGGCGCCGGCCGCCCAACGTGACCATGCATCGGTGAGGACGCCGAGCAGGACGGCCGCCACCGCGGCGACCGCCAGCGGCATCGCGAAACGTCGGCGCAACTGGGCCGGCGAGGCCTTGCGCCAGGCGATCAGCGGCCCGACGCCGGTGAGGAGGAGGAGGCCGAGGCCGATCGGCAGCGAGACCTGGTTGAAGTAGGGCTGCCCGACCACCCGCTTGGTGCCCTGGACCGCCTCGGAGATGATCGGGAAGACGGTGCCCCAGAAGACCGCGAACGCGAGCCCGATCAGCAGCAGGTTGTTGAACAGGAAGACCGCCTCGCGGCTGAGATAGCTCTCCAGCGAGTGCTGGCTGCGAAGGAGCGGCAGGCGGCTGACGATGAGGGCGACCGAGCCCGCCAGGACGACGGCGATGAAGGCGAGGAAATAGGGGCCGAGGGTCGATTCCCCGAACGCGTGCACCGAGGACAGGACGCCGGAGCGGGTGAGGAAGGTGCCGAAGAGCGCGAGCGAGAAGCACAGCGTCACGAGCGCCATGTTCCAGACCTTCAGCATCCCCCGGCGCTCCTGCACCATCACCGAGTGCAGGAACGCGGTCGCGGCCAGCCAGGGCATGAAGGCGGCGTTCTCGACCGGGTCCCAGGCCCAGTAGCCGCCCCAGCCGAGCTCCTGATAGGCCCAGCGGGCGCCGAGCAGGATGCCCAGGCCGAGGAAGAGCCAGGCGACGATCGTCCAGCGGCGCACGCTGGTGATCCAGGCGGTGTCGAGGCGTCCGGTGACGAGCGCGGCGATGGCGAACGCGAACGGCACGGCCAGGCTGACGTAGCCGACGTACAACATCGGCGGATGGATGACCATGTACGGGTTCTGGAGCAGCGGGTTCAGCCCGCGTCCATCCGCCGGCACCGTCGCCAGGGTCTCGAAGGGGCTCGTGACGAAGGTGAGGATGGAGGTGAAGAAGACCCCCGTCCCCATCAGCACCGCGACCACGACCGGCATCAGCTCGCGGTTCCGCGCGCGGTTGGTGCGGACCACGATCGCCGCGCAGCAGGACAGCATCCAGGCCCAGAGCAGGAGCGATCCGGCCTGGCTCGACCAGAGCGCGCTGAGCTTGAAGGGCCAGCCCAGCGAGCGGCTCGTGGAGTCGGCCACGTTGCGCAGGACGAACTCGTTCGTGAGCAGGCCCGCCCAGAGCGTGCCCATTGCGAGCGTCAGCAGGGCGCAGAACGCGTAGACGGCGCGCTCGGCGCTCCGCTGGTAGGCCCGCTGTCCGTGCCGGCGCGAGGACAGGGCCATGACGACCGCGTAGAGCGCGGCGCCGAAGGCGAGCAGCACGACCCCTCTGCCCAGGAGGCTCATGCCGCCCTCACCGGATCAGCTCGCGGCCGGGGAGCCCGCGCCTCCCTCCGCGGAGGCGTTGGACCCCGACGGCTTCTCCATGAACTTCGACGGACAAAGGGTGATCAGCGAGTTGCGCTCCGCCACGAACACGCCGCCGGAGACCCGGCCGGTCAGGATGACCTCGCGGCCGGAGCGGAACGTGTCGGGCACCGAGCCGCGATAGACCACCGCCACCGAGCGATCCGGGTTCTTCTTGTCCCGCACCTGGAATCGCAGCCCGGATCCGCTCTGGGCCAGGCCGGCGGCGTCCCCCGGCGCTCCCGGGGCGACCAGGCCGTTGAGCCGGTAGGTGCCCCCGCCGGCGGTCACCTCGCTGGGGCTCGCGAACTTCTGAAGCGTCCCGCCGAGGCTGACGTAGGCGAGCCACCCGCCGAGGACGACGGCCAGCGCGATGGCGATGAAGAAGCGGGCGCCCGATCTCACGATGACGGCGCGATGCTACCAGGGGTGTCGCGCCCGGCGGCGGTGACGACCATCCCCGGAGAGGGCCTCGGCGGAGCGGTCAAGTGGCCGCCGGCGGAGCGGTCAAGTAGCCGCGTGATCGAGCGTCGAATGGCCGTCGACGGCGATCGATCGAACGGCGGCCCGGCCGGCGGAAACGCTCGGTTCGGCGGCCGCCGGCCGCCACCGGTGGTTCTCCGGCGACCGTTCCCCCGCGAGGGCCGGCGGAGGGCTTCCCGCCAATTATCTGAAATGATAGTGGTTATTCAGGAGTTAGCGTCGACAGGAAAGGACCGATGACGATGGCTCGAGATGAGGTGCTGGTCTCCACCGACTGGGTTGCGGAGAACCTCGGCCACTCCTCCTATCGCCTCGTAGAGGTCGACGAGGACACGGAGGCGTACGCGGGGGGCCACATTGCGAACGCGATCGCCTGGCACTGGAAAGCGGACCTGCACGACCCGCTGCGGCGGGACTTCGTCGACCAGGAGGGGGCGCGGGCGCTGCTCGCGGAGGCGGGCGTCGGCGCGGACACCACCGTGATCCTGTACGGCGGCAACAACAACTGGTTCGCGACCTACGCCTACTGGCTTCTGCGCTACCTGGGCTTCGACCGGGTGAAGCTGATGGACGGCGGCCGAAAGAAGTGGGAGCTCGAGGGCAGGGAACTGGTCGTCGACGTGCCGTCAACATCGGAGGCGGACCCGGGATCGCTCGCCCCCGTGCGGGACGAGCTTCGGGCGTTCCGGGAGGACGTCCTTGGCCGCGCCAACACCAACGGCAACGCCATGGTCGACGTCCGGAGCCCCGCCGAGTACTCGGGCGAGGTGCTCGCACCGCCTCACCTGCCGCAGGAGCAGGCGCAGGTTCCGGGCCACATCCCGGGCGCAGCGAACGTGCCCTGGGCGCAGGCCGCCCGCGACGACGGGGCGTTCAAGAGCGACGAGGAGCTCACGACGCTCTACGCCAACGTCGGCGTCACGCCCGACAAGGACGTGATCGCCTACTGCCGCATCGGCGAGCGGTCGTCCCACACCTGGTTCGTGCTGCACGAGATCCTCGGCTACGACAGGGTCCGAAACTACGACGGGTCCTGGACCGAGTACGGGAGCCTGGTCGGGGCGCCGGTCGAGCGGTAACCCGGTCGCCTGCGACCCCGGCCGTCCCTTCCGGGCAGCGGCGGGGTCGCGGTCCGACGGTCAATTGGCCGCGCATCGAACGGCCAATTGACCGTCGTGGGGCTCCGGGTGGGGAGCCGCCGGCGCAGGGCTCCTGAGCCGCCGGCGCGGGTTCCCTCACCGCCGGCGCCGGCGCGGGCCGGGCAGCCTCAGGTCAGCGGCGGTCGGTCAGACGGCGGGCGGCGCCGGCGGGCCGTCCGATGACGTTCGGTACCCTCGGCGTGGCGGCATGTCGCTGAGGGGCGAGGCGGGCTGGCCGGCTCGGCGGCAGGTGTCGTAGGGTTTGGCCTTCGCTCGACGCGAGCGACTCGCACGTGCCACGGAGGCAACGTCATCGCGTCCATGGACGCAGTCGAACGGTACGCGGCAGCGCTGACCGGCAACGCCGCCGAGATCGGGGCGGTGCGGCATGCCGTCCTGTCGATGGCGGACTGCGGCGGCCTGTCGGACCGCGGCAGCGACCTCGCCCTCGCCCTGGCCGAGGTGATCGCCAACGCACAGGAGCACGGCGAGCCGCCCATCGGCGTGCGGGCCTGGCTCGACGGCCGGCTGGTGGTGGAGGTGCACGACACGGGCACCGGCTTCGATCACCGCCAGGTCTTCCACGAGCATCCGCCGGCGCCGCTCGCCCGGCGCGGCCGCGGGCTCTGGATCGTCCGCCAGCTGGTCGACCACATGGTGATCACGTCGGGCGCCAGCGGAACGAAGGTGCGCATCGAGCTGGTGCTGGAGCCCCAGATCGGGGCCTGACCCGCCCGCCGGCCCGCTGCGGACCGGCACGGCGGACCCGTGAACGAGGGCGGCGCCCCCGGCGTCGTCCGCCGGCGGCGCCGCCTGCCACACGCTCCGCCG
>JAWVEW010000250.1:0-32892 GCA_033856495.1 Miltoncostaeaceae bacterium
CGTCCTGCCACGGCCCGGCGCGGACCTCGCTGACCGCGGCCACCTGCGGCAGCTGCCGCAGCCTGGTCGCGACATCAGGGCTCAGCCCCTCGAAGTTCTCGCTGCTCACGACCAGGCCCGCGGTCACCGAGCCCTTCAGCGCGGCGCCGAGGGTCTCCTTGACCGAGGCGGCGAAGATGGTCACGAAGGTGACCAGGCCGAGGCCGATCATCAGCGCCGCCGCGGTGGAGGCGGTGCGGCGCGGGTTGCGCATCGCGTTCTCGCGGCCCAGGCGGGAGGCGATGCCGAGCTTGCTGAGTGGCCAGCCGATGACGCGCGCCACCGGGCGGGCGAAGAGCGGCGAGAGCGCGCCGATCCCGATGAAGACCAGCAGCGCTCCGGCGCCGACGAAGTACGCGGGCTGGCTCACGCTCCCAGCGAGCCCCAGCAGGAGGGCGACCACGCCGAGGGCGGTCGCGGCGACGCCGATGACGGCCCGCCGCCAGACCGAGGCGGCCTCGGGCAGCGCCGAGTCCCTGAGGGCCGCCATGGGCGACACGCGCGCGGCGCGCCGCGAGGGCCCGTAGGACGCCAGCAGCGTGATGGCGGTGCCCAGGAGGAGCGAGATGACGACGGTGCCGGCGGTGATGCGCAGTCCCGCGCTGGGCAGCTGGGCGCCGATCGCGTCGAAGAGCCCGACCAGCCCCAGGGCCAGCCCGATGCCGGCGAAGAGCCCGATCACCGAGGACAGGAAGCCCACGATGAGCGCCTCGAGCCGCACCATCCGGGTCACCTGGCCCGGCGTCGCCCCCAGGGCGCGCAGCAGCGCCAGCTCCCTGGTGCGCTGGGCCACGATGATCGAGAACGTGTTCACGATGATGAACGCGCCCACGAACAGCGCGATCGCCGCGAACACCAGCAGCGCCGTGCGCAGGAAGCCGAGTCCCTGGTCGATGTCGGACTTGGCGTCCTTGGCCGCCTGGTCGCCGGTCACCACCTCGGCGGTCCCCGGCAGCACCCGGGAGATCCGGTCGCGCAGCTCCCCCTGCGTGACGCCCGAGCGGCCGGCTGCGTCGATCTCGTCGTACTGGCCGTCCCAGTGCAGCACCCGCTTGGCGGTCGCGTCCTCGAAGGCGGCGATCGTTGCGCCGCCGAGGCTGCTCCCGGTGCCGAAGGCGGCGATCCCGACCAGATCGAAGCTCTGGACGCCGCCGGGGAGCTCGATGCGGACCGACTGTCCGACGCGGAACTTGCCCTCCTTGACCGAGCTGGAGTCGAGCACCACGTCGTGCGGGCCCCGCGGCGGCCGGCCCTCCACGATCTTGAGCGACGAGAGGCCGGGGTCGTCTGTCCACGGCTGCCCGAACACCGGCGGTCCGTTGCCGCCGATGCCCTTGCCGTTCGACTTCAGGATGCGCGCCGGCTCCTGGAAGAAGCCCTGGACCGCCCGCACGCCGTCGACCCCCGCGATCACCGGCACCAGGTTCCGGCCGACCGTTGCGTGGCCGGCGCCGCTGAAGGCCTCCTTGCCCCGGACGACCGCGTCGGTGCCGGCATATGCGCTCGTGAAGACGCTGTCGAAGGCGCGGGTGATGGAGTCGGTGACCATCAGCGTGCCGGCGACGAACGCGACGCCGATCACCACCGCCAGAGACGTCAGCGCCAGCCGCAGCCGGTGGGCGACGAGGCTCTTGAGCGTGGCCGCCAGCATCAGACGCCCAGCTTGGTCATGCGCTCCAGGATCGACTCGGCGTTCGGGTCCTCCAGCCGGTCGACGACGCGGCCGTCGTTGAGGAAGATCGCCTCGTCCGCATAGGTGGCCGCGACCGGGTCGTGGGTGACCATCACCACGGTCTGGCCGAACTCGTGGACGGCCGTGCGCAGGAAGCCGAGGAGCTCGGCGCTGGCGCGGGAGTCGAGGTTTCCGGTGGGCTCGTCGGCGAAGACGATCTCCGGGCGGCTGGCGAGCGCCCGCGCCACCGCGACCCGCTGCTGCTGCCCGCCCGAGAGCTCGGACGGGCGGTGGCGCAGCCGGTCGCGCAGCCCCAGCGTGTCGATGACCTGGTCCACCCAGGCCTGGTCGGGGCTGCGGCCGGCGATCGACATCGGCAGCAGCACGTTCTCGGTCACGTTGAGCGTGGGCACCAGGTTGAACGCCTGGAACACGAAGCCGACCTTGTCGCGCCTGAGCTGGGTCCGCGCCTTCTCGTCGAGCGACGAGAGCTCGACGGTGCCGAAGACGATGCGGCCCGAGGTGAGGGTGTCGAGCCCGGCCAGGCAGTGCATGAGCGTCGACTTGCCGGACCCCGAGGGGCCCATGATCGCCGTGTAGCGGCCGGCTGCGAACGAGGCGTCGATCCCGTTGAGTGCGCGGACGGCCGCGTCGCCCTTTCCGTAGACCTTGACGGCGTCCTCGGCGCGGACGGCGATGCCGTTGCGGGCAGCGCCGTCACCGCTGGGCGCGGCTGTGGGCATGCGGTTCTCCTTCCTCGGGCTCCGGGCATCCGTCGCGCCGAAAACCGCCCGTCAACGGGCGCCTCGGCGGTCCGTCTGCTCCCGTCGTCGTCGGATCGCGCCTCCGGAAGGCCGATCCCTGTCCCGCTGGGTCGCGCGCATACGCTAGCGCTGATCGGCGTGCGCGCCAGCCCGGTGGGCCCCCGGTCTAGTCTGTCGCGCATGGCCCTGCACCTCGTCCTGCTCCGCGGGATCAACGTCGGCTCACACAACCGCCTCGCGATGCCCGCGCTCCGCGAGGCGCTCGAAGGCGCGGGCTTCGAGGACGTGCGGACCCACCTCCAGAGCGGGAACGTCCTGCTCACGAGCACCGCGTCGTCCAAACGCGTGGCGGCCGACTGCGAGAAGCTGATCCAGGCGCGTTTCGGGCTCGAGATCCCGGTCGTGGTGCGCTCGGGCCGGGAACTCGCCGCCGTCGTGCGGCGCGACCCGCTCGGCGAGGTCGCGGTCGATCCGAAGCGGTACCAGGTGAGCTTCCTGACCGCCAGGCCCGATGCCGGGGTCGAAGACCGGCTCTCGGCCGCCGCCGCCGCGAGTGAGCGGTTCGTCGTGGCCGGCCGCGAGATCTACGCCTGGCACCCCGACGGCATCGGCCGGTCGAAGCTGTGGGCGCTGCTCGCGGGGAAGGGGCTGGGGGTCACGGCGACCGCCCGGAACTGGACCACCGTCACGAAGCTGCTCGAGCTGGCGGGCGGGTAGCCGACACCGGCGTTCAGTCGCCGAAGAGCAGGGGCTCCAGCCCCACCGTGAGCCCGGGCCGGCGGCCGACCTCGCGCACCGCCAGCAGCACGCCCGGCATGAAGCTCTCGCGGGAGAGGGAGTCGTGGCGGATCGTGAGCGTCTCGCCCACCCCGCCCAGGATCACCTCCTGGTGGGCCACCAGGCCCGGCAGCCGCACCGAGTGGATCGGCACCTCGCCGGCCATCAGGGCGGCCGTGCGGAGCGCCGTGCCCGAGGGCGCGTCCAGCTTGCGGTCGTGGTGCAGCTCGATGATCTCGGCCCGCGGCAGGTGGCGCGAGGCCTCGGCGGCGAAGCGCATCATCAGGACCGCCCCCACCGCGAAGTTGGGCGCGACGACCGCGTTCGCCGGTCCCCGCTCGGCGAGCTCGCGCAGCTCGGCGAGCTGCGGGGGGCTCAGCCCGGTCGTGCCGATCACCGCGTGGACCCCGGCGGCGAGGCACGCGCGCGCGTTCTCGAACACCACCGCCGGCTGGGTGAAGTCCACCATCACGTCGATCCCGCTGCCGGCCGCCGCGAGCGCCGCCGGGACGTCGGCGTAGGCGCCGCCGCCCGGCGCCAGCGCCGGGTCGGCCCGCCCGACCACCGCCATGTCCCGCTCGCCGCCGACGGCGGCCAGCACCGCCTGGCCCATCCGGCCGGCCGCGCCGGACACCAGCACGCCGATCACGGGCGCCCCTGCCCCGTTACGCGCTCTCGGCGAGCGCCGGTGAGAGGCCCTCCATGCCGGACCGGACGGCGTCCGCGCTCGGCCCGATGGCGGCCGCGGAGAGCTGCTCGGGGTTCCAGTACTCCGCCGCGAGGGCCTGGACGTCCGCCGCCGTGACGGCCTCCACGCGCTCCACGACCTCGTCGACCGTCAGCAGCTCGGAGCCCGTGAGGACCGCCTTGCCGATGCGGTGCATGCGGGTGCCCGGGCTCTCCAGGCCGAGCACCAGCCGCCCCTTCAGGTGGTCCTTGGCGCGTCGGAGCTCCTCCGCGGGGAGGGTCTCCTCGGCCAGCCGGCGGACCTCGGTCGCGATCACGTCGCAGGCGCGGCGCAGGTTCTCCTCCCGGGTGCCGAGATAGATGCCGACCTGTCCGGTGTCCGCGTAGCCGACCGTGTAGGACCCCACCGAGTACGCCAGGCCGCGCTTCTCGCGCACCTCCTGGAAGAGGCGGCTGCTCATCGAGCCGCCGAGCACGGCGTCGAGGAGGGACTGGGCGTGGCGGCGGGGGTCGTTGCGGGTGAGGCCGGGGCCCCCGAGGCAGAGGTGGTACTGCTCCGTGGTCTTCTCCTTGACCACCAGCACCGGCGCGCCGGGGGCGGCGGGCTCGAAGGTCCGCGCATCGCCTGAGGTCCCGAGCGCCGAGAGGTCGCGCTCCGCCAGCGCGACCAGCGCGTCGTGGTCGACGCTCCCGGCCGCCGCGACCACCAGGTTGGGCGCCGTGTAGTGGCTGCTGTGGTAGGCCCGCATCCGGGACTCCGGGACCGCCTCGATGACCTGCGCGGTGCCGATCACCGGCCGCCCGAGCGCCTGGCCGGGGAAGACGGCGGTGTTGACCAGATCGTGCACCTGCTCCTGGGGATCGTCCTCGTACATCGCGATCTCCTCGAGCACGACCTCCCGCTCCTGGTCGAGGTCGTAGAAGCCGGGCCGCTGGAGCATGTCCGTGATGACCGTGAAGGCCCGCTCCAGGTGCTCGTCCAGGACCCGCGTGTAGAGCACCGTGTAGTCCTTGCCGGTGGCGGCGTTGATCTCGCCGCCGAGGCCGTCGAAGAGCTCGGCGATCTCCTGGGCCGAGTGCGACGGCGTGCCCTTGAAGAGCATGTGCTCGATGAAGTGCGAGATGCCGGCCTGGTCCGCCCGCTCGAACCGCGAGCCGACGCCGATCCAGACCCCGAGCGCGAGCGAGCGAACGCCGGCGAGGGGCTCCGTGACGACCCGGAGCCCCGTGCTGGTCGTACCGAGGGTCTGCTCGACGCTGACCACGGGGCGGCCGGTCGCCGAGATTGCGGAGCGCCGGCTCAGGAGACGTCGTCCAGGGAGATGCGCCGGCGCCGGCGCGGACGGCTGCGTGCGCCGCCGCCGTTGGCGCCCACCTCGCCGCCATCCTCGCCCGGCGCGGCCGCCGCCGGCTCGGCCACGTCGTCGAGGTCGACGCCCAGGCGCTTCAGGCCGATGCGTCCGCGCAGCTTGTCGACCTCGACCACCTGCACGTCGACGGTGTCGCCGCGGTTCACGACGTCCTCCACCTTCTCCACGCGCCCGGGCGCGAGGGCCGAGATGTGCAGCAGCCCGTCGACGCCCTTGGTGAGCTCCACGAAGGCGCCGAAGGTGGTGGTCTTGACGACCTTGGCGTTGAGGTAGGTGTCGCCCACCTCGACGTCCTTGGTCATGTTCCGGATCCGCTCGACGGCGGCGTCCGCCTTCGCGCCCTCGACGCCGTAGACCTTCACGGTGCCGTCGTCCTCGATCGAGATCTCGACCTCGAACTCGGCCTCGAGGCCCCGGATCGTCTCCCCGCCCTTGCCGATGACCATGCCGATCTTCTCGGGGTCGATCTTGATGGCGGTGATGCGGGGCGCCCACGGCGAGAGGTCGGCGCGCGGCTCGGAGATCGCCTCCGCCATGATCCCGAGGATCTGGAGGCGTCCGGTGCGGGCCTGGGTCAGGGCGTCGCGCATGATCTCGAAGGTGACGCCGCCGATCTTGATGTCCATCTGGAGGGCGGTGATGCCGCGCTCCGTGCCGGCGACCTTGAAGTCCATGTCGCCGAGGTGGTCCTCGTCGCCCTGGATGTCCGTGAGGATGATGTGGTCGTCGCCCTCCTTGATGAGCCCCATCGCGATGCCGGCCACCGGAGCCTTGATGTTCACGCCGGCGTCGAGCAGGGCGAGCGTCGATCCGCAGACCGACGCCATCGACGAGGAGCCGTTGCTCTCGAGCGTCTCGCTGACGAGGCGCAGCGTGTAGGGGAACTCCTCGTCGGAGGGGATCATGGGCAGCAGCGCCCGCTCGGCCAGCGCGCCGTGCCCGATGTCGCGCCGCTTCGGGCCGCGCATGAAGCCGGTCTCGCCGACGCTGAAGGGCGGGAAGTTGTAGTGGTGGATGTAGCGCTTGCTGGTCTCGAGGCCGAGGCCCTCGATGCGCTGGGCCTCCTTGGTGGTGCCGAGTGCCAGCAGCGTCATCACCTGGGTCTCGCCGCGGGTGAAGAGGCCCGACCCGTGCGTCCGGGGCGCCACGCCCACCTCGCAGGTCACCGGGCGCAGCTCGTCGGCCGCGCGACCGTCGGGGCGGCGCTTGTCCACCGCGATCCGGTGGCGGATGATCGACTTCTCGACCGCCTCGAACGCGAGGTTGAAGGCCGCCACCTCGTCGCGCGACGGCTCCGGGCCCAGGACGGCCGGCAGCGCCTCGGCGCGCACGTCGGAGATCAGCTGGCGGCGCGCCAGCTTCGCCTCCTCCTGGGTGGCCTCCTCGAGGGCGGCCCCCACCTGCTCGCGCACCCGCTCCAGCAGGCCCGGGTCGACGGCGAGCGACGCGACCTCCCACTTGGGCTTGCCGGCCAGCTCGGCGAGCTGGCGCTGGGCCGCGCAGAGCTTGCGGATCTCCTCGTGGGCGAGCTCCAGCGCCTCGAGGACCGTCTCCTCGTCGACCTCGCCGGCGCCCGCCTCCACCATCGAGATGGCGTCCTCGGTGCCGGCCACGATCAGGTCGAGCTCCGACTCCTCCAGCTCCTGGAGGGTCGGGTTGATGATGAACTCGTCGTTCGACAGCCCGATCCGCACGGCGCCGATGGGCCCCTGGAACGGCAGCTCCGACAGCATCAGCGCCGCGGACGCGCCGTTGATGCACAGGATGTCGAAGGCGTTGACCTGATCGGCCGAGAGCACGGTCGCGATGACCTGGGTCTCGTTGCGGTAGCCCTTGGGCCACAGCGGGCGGATCGGACGGTCCGTCATCCGGGCCGTCAGGATCGCCTTGTCGCTGGGGCGGCTCTCCCGCTTGATGAACCCGCCGGGGATCTTGCCGGCGGCGTACATCCGCTCCTCCACGTCCACCGTGAGCGGGAAGAAGTCAGCTCCCTCGCGCGCGTCGCGCGCGCCCACGGCGGTCACCAGCACCATGCTGTCGCCGCAGCGCGCGACCACCGCGCCGTTGGCCTGCTTCGCCAGCTTCCCGGTCTCGAAGGAGATCGGCTGACCGCCGACCTCGACCTCGACCCGGGTGGTGCCGCCTGCAATCGTCTCGTTCCTCATCGTTCCTCGTCTGCCCACGCCGCTCGGCGGGGCGCTGTCGGGCCGTCGGCGTTCCGGCGGCGGTATGTGATCGTGCGCTGCTTCAGAGGTCTCCCAGGGCGGCGGGGCCCTCGCCTAGCGGCGGAGGCCCAGCGATCGGGTCAGCTCCCGGTACCCCTCCAGGTTGGTGCGCTGGAGGTAGTTCAGGAGTCGCCGACGTTGCCCCACCATCTGGAGCAGGCCACGACGCGAGTGGTGATCCTTGCGATGGATCTTGAGGTGCTCGGTGAGCGTGTTGATGCGCTCGGTGAGGATGGCGACCTGCACCTGAGGTGAGCCGGTGTCGCTCTCGTGCCGGCGGTAGGCGGCCATCACGCCCTGCTTGCTTTCCTTCGTCAGCATCGCTCTTTCCGGATGGGGGTCGCGACGGTCCCGTTCGGGCGGGCCGCCTGGCTCGACGGACAGTTGACGCGCGAGGGCGGTGAGGCCACCGAAACGGCTCCGGAAAAGGAGCCATCTGGGCACCTTGCCGCGAGCCGGCACGCGTCGCTCGTCGAGCAGCCCTTGCACCCGACGTCGCGGGCGAGTCTATCAGAGCCGGTTTCCGGGTCCGGGCGGCGGTCCGGCGGGCGCGCCGGGGCGGCCGCGGGGCCGGTTGACCAGGAGCGAATCCGGACACTAGCGTCCGGTCGGGGAAGCTCGACGGCATGTGTCCGGGAGGGACCGATGATGCGGTCGGCGGGGGCGAGCCAGCCCGGGGCGGAGGGCTCGATGGCGCGCTGGACGCGGCTCATGCTCCGCTGGCGCTGGCTGGTGATCGCCGTCTGGCTGGTCGTGCTCGTGGTGTCCGTCATGGCGATGTCCGGGCTCAGCGACCTGCTGACCAACCGCTTCACGCTGCCGGGCAGCGACACCGCCAGGACCGAGCGGATCCTCGAGCAGAACTTCGGCCAGCGCCCCGACGGATCGTTCCTGCTGGTGGCGGAGGGCGCTGCCGGCTCGGCGAGGTCGCTCGTCCCCCGGCTGCGTGCCGCCGCGGCGCGTGCCGCAGAGGCGCTGCCCACGGGGAAGGTGGCCTCCGTCGCGGCGGTCTCGGACCGGGTCGCGAGCGCCGTGATCGTCACCCGTCTGGCCCAGGTGGACGCGGAGGTCCGGACCGGGAAGGTGCGCGAGGCGGCCGGGACGATCGGCGGCGGGACCCTCTACGTGACGGGGCAGGCGGCGATCAACAGCGACCTCGACCCGGTCTTCAGCGACGACCTCAAGGTCGGGGAGCTCTACATCGCGATCCCGATCGCGCTGGTGATCCTCGTGTTCGTCTTCGGGACGGCGGCCTTCCTGGTGCCGTTCCTCTTCGCCATCGCGGCGATCCCGTCGACGCTCGGCATCGTCTGGATGGCCGCGCACGCGATGGAGCTCACCACCTATCTCCAGAACATGGTGATGCTGATCGGCCTCGGCATCGCGATCGACTACTCGCTCCTGATCGTCTACCGCTATCGGGAGGAGCGCCGCGCCGGCGGGCCGGACGAGCCCCGCCCGGAGGCGATCGTGCGGACGATGCAGACCGCCGGGCGCGCCGTCGTCTTCAGCGGGACGGCCGTCGCGATCGGGCTGGCGCTGCTGCTGGCGATGCCGCTGCCCTTCATGCGCGGCTTCGGCGTCGGCGGCCTGGCGATCCCGGTGATCTCGGTCCTCTGCGCGCTCACCCTGCTGCCCGTGCTGCTGCCGATGGTCGATCGGCTCGACCGGGTGCGGCTGGTGCCGCGGGCGGTCCTGCGCCGGCGGGCGGACGACGAGCACAGCGTCTGGGCGCGCCTGGCGCGCTGGATCATGCGGCGCCCGAAGACGGTCGCGATCTCGGCGACGGTCCTGCTGCTCGCGCTGGCCGCGCCGGTGCTGGCGCTGGACCTGGGCCCCGGCTCCAACCACGGCATCCCCCAGGACCTGCCCGGTGTGCGCGGGCTGAACGTGCTGGCGAACGCTGCCGGCGAGGGGGCGCTCGCCCCGACGGAGATCGCGGTCGACACCGGACGTCCGGGCGGCGCGGCCGATCCCGGCGTGCGCGCCGCGGTCGAGCGCCTGATGGCGGGCCTCCGCGCGGATCCGGAGGTCGGCGAGATCCGCTTCGGCGCGGGGCCGCAGTACGTCGACGCCAGCCGCCGCTACCTGCATCTGCAGGCGACCGGCCAGCACGAGTACGGCGTCCCCGAGAGCCAGCGGTTCGTGCATCGCCTGCGCGGCGACATCATCCCCTCCGCCGGCTTCCCGACCGGGGTCGAGGTGCTCGCCGGCGGCGGCCCGGCGGGCGGCGTCGATTTCCTCGACCTGACCTACGGGGCCTTCCCGTGGCTGGTGCTGGGGGTCCTCGTGCTGACCTACCTGCTGCTCCTGCGCGCGTTCCGGTCGCTGCTGCTGCCGCTCAAGGCGATCATCCTCAACCTCCTCTCGATCGGCGCCGCCTACGGCCTGCTGGTGGTGGTGTTCAAGTGGGGCGCGGCCGAGCCCCTGGGGCTGATCGCCTACGACCAGATCGAGGGCTGGATCCCGGTGATGCTCTTCGCGATGCTCTTCGGCCTCTCGATGGACTACGAGGTGTTCCTCGTCAGCCGCATCCGCGAGGAGTGGGAGCGAACGGGCTCCAACGAGCTCGCCGTCATGCTCGGCCTGGCGAAGACGGGCCGGATCGTCACCGCCGCCGGCCTCATCATGTTCGCCGCCTTCATGGGCTTCGTGGCGGGCTCGATCGTCGGCCTCCAGCAGTTCGGCTTCGGCCTGGCGACGGCGATCCTGATCGACGTCACGATCGTCCGGGCGCTGCTCGTGCCCAGCGCGATGGCGCTCTTCGGGCGCTGGAACTGGTGGCTGCCGGACCGCGTGGCGCGTGTCGCGCGGGTGCGGCCGTCCCCGCTGCCGCCGAGCGCCGGCGCGCCGGTGAGCCAGGGCGGCTGAGCCTGAACGCGACGTGGTTGACCCCGAGCTCCTCGAGCAGGCGAAGGGCGTGAACGGCGCGCCCGCCACCCGCTCGACCGCCTCGCGCCACGACGCGGCCACGGCGGCCTGCCGGTCCGGCGGCTGCGGGTACATGACCCAGGCGTCGGCGTTCGTCCCGCGCCGGCGCCTCTGGGACGGCGACGGCGTGGGCGGAAGCGCGGTACCGCCTCGCGGGCCATGAGCCAGCGACCTCGCTCAGCTCGCGCCGGGCGGGTCCTCCGCCGTCCCGAAGACCTCCTTCATGACCTCGCCGTAGTCGCGCAGCGCGGCGGCGCAGTCGCCCGTGAACGAGGACCCGTGCATGATCGCCAGGGTCGCCGGGTCGAGCGCGGCCAGCTGCTCCAGCACGCGTCCGGTCAGCCGGGTGTAGGGCATGTACTCCGCCAGGACCCCCGTCTGGTACTCGCGGAGCGCCGCCCGTGCGCGCTCCACCACGTCCGACCGGGTCAGCGGCTCCACGTCGCCGTTCTGGTGGAAGAGGTCGGAGCAGAGCAGCGTGCGCTCGGTCTCCTCGAAGAGCACGCAGGCATCCCAGCCATGGGGCAGGTGGGGCGTGCGTTGGAGCCGGAAGCGGAAGCGCCCGGTCTCCAGCAGGTCGCCGTGGGCGAGCGGGCGCGGCTCCCGGTCGGAGAAGTCGCTGAGGTTCACGAGCACCCCGGTGTCGCTGAAGACCGGCACCGCGGCCGGCGCCTCGGCCAGCCACTGGTTGAGCGCCCCGCACTCGTCCGACTCGAAGTGGCTGAACCCGATGTAGGCGAGGCTCGCCGGGTCGATCACGGACGCGACCCCCTGGCGGACGAGCGGGAACAGCTGGCGCAGGCCGGTGTGGAACAGGAGCGGCTGCTCGTCCTTCACCAGGAAGTGGTTGAACTGCAGCTGGAACTCCGGCACGAAGACGCTGATCCGGTAGAGCTCAGGGGCGATCTCGGTGACCTGCGGCGCGCTCGGCGGCACGTGGACCCTCCTTGGCGGTCCCCCCGATGTTCCCCCACCCCGGCGGCGCTGTCATCCCGCGCCCGGCGTTCCGATCACCCCCAGCTGGCGGAGCATCCCGAGGTCGTCCCTGGTCGCCCAGTGCTCCGAGGCGCGGCCGTCGCGCAGGCGCAGGAAGTGCATGTGCTGGACGCTGAAGGAGCGATTGGTCGGCGCCATGCCCATGAGCCGGCCGCGGTGCGTGCCGGTGAGCGTGGCGCGGTAGGCGACGGTGTCGCCCTCGGCGATGACCTCGTCGACGCGCATGTGAAGGTCGGGGAAGGCGTCGTGCAGCCGCTTCAGCCGCAGCCGAAACCCCTCGAAGCCGGGGTCCTCCCCGGTCCAGGCCTCGTGGTTCACGAAGTCCGGCGTCACGAACTCCTCGATCCGGTCCAGCTCCCTGCGATTGAAGAGCGCCTCCACCCGCTCGATCGCGAAGCGCTTCGCGGCCTCGGCATCCATCGCCCCCTCCTTCTCGCGGTCTGGCCGGCCGCGCTCAGCCCACGGCGGGCCCGGTCTGGAGCGCCGCCTCGCGGGTGCGGCGCACGTCCTCGTCGACCTGGGCGAGCAGGGCCTCCACCGAATCGAAGCGGCGCTCCTCGCGCAGGCGCTCGAGGAACTCCACGAGCACCCGCTCGCCGTAGAGGTCGCCGTCCTCGTAGTCGAGCAGGAAGGCCTCGAGCCGCAGCGGGCGCGGCCCGTCCGCCGCTGCGAAGGTGGGGGCGTAGCCGACGTTGAGCGCCGCCGGGAAGACGCCCCGGCCGGCGATCGACGCCCGACCGGCGTAGACGCCGCGCGCCGGCAGCGCCGCCCGCGGCGGAACCGCGATGTTGGCGGTCGGGATGCCGAGCCCGCGTCCGCGCCCCTCGCCGGGGACGACCTGCCCCTCGACGCAATGGGGGCGGCCGAGCGGAGCAGCCGCCTCGCCGACCCGCCCCTGCTTGACCAGGCCGCGGACGCGCGAGGACGAGATCGGCACGCCGTCCTCGGTGGTCACGGTCTCGGGCACCTCCACCGCCATGCCCAGCGGGCCGCAGATCTCGGCCAGCGTCGCGGCGGTGCCGCGGCCCCGGTGGCCGAACCGGAAGCTCGCCCCGACGGCGACCGCTCGCGCCCCGACCGGCGGCTCCACCAGCATCCGGGCGAAGCGGTCGGCGCGGACCAGCGACAGGGCGCGGGTGAAGGGCAGCGTGACCAGCTCGTCGACACCGAGCCGCTCGATCAAGTCCGCCTTGCAGCGCGGCCCCGTGAGGGCGTCCAGGACCAGATCGGGGCGCAGCACGGTGGCGGGGACGGGGTCGAAGGTGAGCACCGTCGCCGCCAGGCCGTCCTGGCGGGCCAGCTCGACGGCGCGGCCGATGATCGCCTGGTGGCCCAGGTGCACGCCGTCGAAGGCCCCGATCGCGACCGCACGGCCGGGGCCCTCGGGAAGCTCGGCGAGCGAGCCGAAACGCCTCACCCGATCACCACCGAGGGCTGCAGCCGGCCCTCCGCCGCCGGACGCGCAACGGCGACGAGGCGCCCGTCCACCAGGAGCGCGGTGGGGCCGTCGCCCTCGCCGGGGACGGTGCGGCCGTGCGCCACCTCCGCCGCCTCGTGCGCGGTCAGGCTGCGCGCCGGCAGGTGCGCCAGCGCCGCGCGCGGGCCGATGCCCTCGCCCCAGTCGACGTCCTCCGGCAGGACGCCGGCCTCCAGGGAGAGGTGGCCGACCGCGGTCCGCCGGAGCGCGCTGCAGTAGGCGCCGCAGCCGAGGCGCTCGCCGAGGTCGATCGCGAGCTGGCGGATGTAGGTGCCCTTGCTGCAGCCGACGTCGAGCTGCACCCAGCGCCCGTCGGGATCCGCGTCCACGAGCTCGAGGCGGCTGATGACGATCTCCCGCTCCGGCGCCTCGAAGTCCGCGCCGCGGCGGGCCAGCCGGTGCATGCGCTCCCCCCCGACCCTGGCGGCGGCGAACCGGGGCACCCGCTGCCGCTGGCGGCCGACGAACCCGGGCAGGGCCTCGCGCACCGCCTCCGGTGCCGGAAGCGGACCCCGCTCCTCGATCGGCCCCTCGGGATCGCCGGTGGCGGAGACGGCGCCCAGCCGCACCGTCGCCAGGTAGCGCTTGTCGAGCTCGGAGAGGTAGGGCGCGAGCCGGGTCGCCCTCCCCACGAGCACCACCAGCAGCCCGGTCGCGAACGGGTCGAGCGTGCCCGCGTGGCCGACGCGGACGCGGCGGCCGAGCCGCCGCCGCACGGCGGCCACGACATCGTGCGAGGTGGGGCCGGGGGGCTTGTCCACGAGCCAGACGCCCGCGGGCGCGAGGTCCGGCCCGACCGTCGGCTCGGCGGCGAGCGGCGGTGTGCCGCTAGCCATCCAGCTGTGCCGCCACCGCGGCCGTGAGCTGCGCGAGGAGCTCCTCCAGGGGCCGGTGGCTCGTACAGCCGGCGGCGGCGCGGTGGCCGCCGCCCCCCTCGGCGCGGGCGATCGCCGACACGTCGACGTCGGGCGTCGTCGAGCGCAGCGAGACGCGCAGCCCCTCGTCGCGCTCGCGCACGAGCGCGGCGACGTAGGCGCCGCGGCTGCGCCGGAGCATCTCGACGATCCCCTCGGTGTCGTCGCAGGTGGCCTCGGCGGCGTCGAAGTCCTCGCGCTTCAGCACGGCCACGATGAGCCGCCCGTCCAGCAGCGAGCGCACGCTCGCGAGCGCGCGCCCCAGCAGGCGCAGGCGCTGCAGCGGCTCCTCCTCGTAGAGGGCGCGGGAGATCGCCACGATGTCGAGGCCGCTCTCCGCGAGCAGGGCGGCGACGCGGTGCGCCTCGGGGCTCGTGTTGGCCTGGCTGAAGCGGCCGGTGTCGGTCACCAGGCCGACGTAGAGCGGCTCCGCGACGGAGGCGTCCAGGGGCCAGCCCGCCGCCTCGAGGACGTGCACCACCACCTCGGCCGTGCTCGATGCGGTGGGCTCCACGAGGTTGAGGTCCCCGAACCGCGTGTTGTCGTGGTGGTGGTCGAGGTTCACGACCGTGCCGGCGAGCGACCGGGGCTCCAGGTCCGAGAGGCGGTGCGCGCTCGCGCAGTCGACGGCGACCAGCGTGCGCTCGCCGGCGTCGGCCGGCAGCTCGGCGAGGATCGGCTCGTCGGCGTGGAACATGAAGCGCATGTCCGGCCGCACCGGGTCGGGCTCGCAGTGCCACATGAGCGCGTCGCGTCCGGCGGCCCGCAGTGCGCGCGCGAGGGCGAGCATGGAGCCCAGGGCGTCGCCGTCCGGGTTGCGGTGGGTCGCGATCACGAAGCGGCGGCCGGGGTCTGCGAGGATCGTCGCGACCTCGGCGGCGCCCACGCTCTCCCCGGGAGCGTCGTCCGCAAGATCGAGCGCGTGGGCGCCCCGGCTCACTCCCGCCCCGTCTCCGGGTCGCCGCCGTCCTCGTCCCCGGGTCCGGGGTCGACCGAGTCGATCAGGCGGGTGAGCGCGCGCGCGCGGTCCTGGTGCTCGTCGTAGGTGAAGCGCAGCTTGGGCGTGTGCCTGGTGCGCAGCTCGCGGCCGACCCGGCCCTGCAGCACCCCGGTGGCGGACTCGAGCGCCTCCCGGCTCGCCTCGCGCCGCGCCGGCTCGAGCACCGTGTAGTAGACCGTGGCGCTGCGCAGGTCGGGGGCCGCCTCCACGGTCGTGACCGTGACGAAGCCCAGGCGGGGGTCGGCGAGCTCCCGGCTGATGGCCTCGCCCAGGACCTGCCGCAGCGCGACGTTGACGCGTCGCATGCGGGTGCTCGGGGGCCTTCCGGGGATGGCCGCCACCCCCACTCCGCGGCTCAGAGGTCCCCGGCGAGGACGTCCTCGCCGGCCTCGACCGCCAGGATCTCCCGCCCCTCCCCCACGACCTCGAACGCCTCGTCGCCGTGGAGCCAGCGCGACGCCGCCTCGATCTGGCGGCCGGCCTCCGAGGACTCCCGGCAGACGACCGCCAGCGACAGGCGCGAGCGCTGCCAGAGGTCGTGATGGTCCACCTCGGCGACCGCGCAGGAGAACCGCTTGACCAGGCCCGCCTTCACCCGCAGGAGCTCCTTCCGCTTGCCCTTCAACGAGCCGCCCACCGGCAGGTGCAGGTCCACCGTCAGCACGCCGACGTATCCGCAGCCCACGCCCGGGTCAGTCCCGGGCGGGCGCGCCCGCCTGGGCGGTGCGGGCGACCTCGCGCCGCTCGAAGGCCTCGATCTGGTCGCCCTCCTTGACGTCGTTGTAGTCCGTGATCAACACGCCGCACTCGAACCCCGCCGCCACCTCGCGCACGTCCTCCTGGAAGCGCTTGAGCGAGGCGATGGTTCCCTCGTGGACGACGGTGCCGTCGCGGACCAGGCGGATGTTGGACGAGCGCCGGATGATGCCGTCGGTGACGTAGCAGCCGGCGATGTTGCCCAGCCGGCTGGAGCGGAAGGTCGCGCGGACCTCCAGCTGGCCGGTGACCTCCTCGACGATGTCCGGCTCCAGCAGGCCGACCAGCGCGTCCCGGACGTCCTCGATCGCGCGGTAGATGACGCGGTAGGTGCGAACGTCGACGCCCTCGCGCTCCGCCAGCAGCTTGGCCTCGGGCCGCGGTCGCACGTTGAAGCCGATGATGATGGCCTGGGACGCCGAGGCCAGCATCACGTCCGACTCGGTGATGGCGCCGACTCCGGTGTGGATCACGCGCAGGCGCACCTCGGTCTGCTCGACCTTCGCCAGCGCGTCGGCCAGCGCCCCGACCGAGCCCTGGACGTCGCCCTTGATGATGAGGTTGAGCTCCTTCAGCCCGCCCTCGCTGATCCGGGCGAACAGGTCCTCGAGCGACACCGGGCGCTTGTTCGCGAGCTCCTCGGACCGCAGCCGCTGGCTGCGCTCGGAGGCCAGCTGGCGGGCGGTGCGCTCGTTCTCCACCACCCGGAACTTCTCGCCGGCGTCCGGCACGCTGTCCAGGCCGAGCACCTCGACCGGCACCGACGGGGTCGCCTGGGTGAGCGGGTCGCCCTTGAAGTCGGTCATCGCGCGGACCCGGCCGAAGGCGTCGCCGGCCAGCAGGACGTCGCCGATGCGGAGCGTGCCGCGCTGCACGAGCAGCGTGCAGACCGGCCCCCGTCCGGGGTCGAGCCGCGACTCGATGACGGTGCCGGAGGCCGGCGCGGCCGGGTTCGCCTTCGGATCGGCGTCGGCGTCGGCCACCAGCAGCACGGTCTCGAGCAGGGACTCGAGGCCCAGCTTCTGGAGCGCCGAGACCTCGACGAACTCGTGCTTGCCGCCCCACTCGGAGGGCATCACCTCGTGCCGGGTGAGCTCCTGCCTGACCCGGTCCGGGTTGGCGTCCGGCTTGTCCACCTTGTTGATGGCGACCATGAACGGCACGGCGGCCGCCTTGGCGTGGTCGATCGCCTCCACCGTCTGCGGCATCACGCCGTCGTCGGCCGCGACCACGATCACCGCCACGTCCGTGATGCGGGCGCCGCGTGCGCGCATGGCCGTGAACGCCTCGTGGCCCGGGGTGTCCAGGAAGGTGATCTCGCGGCCGTCGTGGCGGACCTGGTAGGCCCCGATGTGCTGGGTGATGCCGCCCGCCTCGCCCGCCGCCACCTCGGTGGAGCGGATCGCATCGAGCAGCGACGTCTTCCCGTGGTCCACGTGTCCCATGATCGTCACGACCGGCGCGCGCGCGCGCAGGTCCTCGGGGGCGTCCTCGAAGGCCGCCGGCGCCTCGTCCTCCTCCTCGGCGGTCACGATCCGGATGCGGCGGCCGACCTCTTCCGCCACCAGCTCGATGGCGTCGTCGGACAGCGACTGCGTGATGGTCGCCATCTCCCCCATGGTCATCAGGTGCTTGATGATCTGCGGGCTCGGGACCCCGATCGCCTCCGCGACCTCCTTGACCGTGGCGCCGGAGCGGATCTCCACGGGCGGCAGGTCGGCAGCTGCGATCACGACCTCCGGCTCGCGTTCCTCCGTGCGCGCCGGCCGGGGGCCGCCGCGGCGGTCGCGCCCCTGCGCGACGGCCGGCCGCCGGCTCGCCTGGGCGTCGATGATCACGCGGCGCCGCTTGCCGCGGCCGCGCGCGCCTCCACCGCCACCACCGCCCCCGCCGGGGCTGCCCGGGACGGCCGGCGGTCCTCCGCCGGGGCGGCGGGCGCCGTCGCCCGGCGTCGCCGCCGGACCGCCCGGACGGGCGGGCGCCGCCGGCCCCGGCCGGCCGGGGCCGCGCTCGGGGGCGCGGGTGGGCCGACCCGCCGACGCCGCGGGGGCGAGATCCTGACGGCCTGGCGCGGTGCCGGGCGGGGGCGCCTGGCGCGCCGGCGCGCCCTGCGCCGGGGCGGGCGCGGGCCGGGGGGCCGGGGCGGGCCGACGCTCCTCGCGCGGGCGGGACGCCGGCTCCGCGGGGGCGGCAGCGTCGGCGACCGGCTCGGGTGCAGGGGCCACCCGCACCGGCAGCGCGGCCGGCGCCTCCGACTCGGGCCGGGGGGAGTCCCCGGCGGGGGCGGACTCGACCGCCGCCGGCGGAGCCTCGGCGACAGGGGCAGGCTCCGGGGCGGGCTCCTCGGCAGGGGCGGGGGCGGCCGGCTGCGCCGGGGGCGGCTCGACAGCCGTCGGATCGACGGCCGGCGGCTGCGGGGCGGGAGCGGCAATCTCGACGGCCGGCGGCTGCGGGGCGGGAGCGGCCTCGACGGCCGGCGCCGGCGCGGCGGGCGTCTCGGGGGCGGGCGCGGGCGCCTCGACCGTCGGCACCTCGACCGTCGGCGGCTCGGCCGCCGGTGCGGGGGCCGCCTCGGCGGGAGCAGGTGGCGTCGCCGTCGCCGCGGCCTGCGGCTCCGCGACAGGGGCGGCCGGCTGCGTGACGGCGCGAGCGGGCGCCGGTGGGCTGCTCTCCTCGGGGGCTGCCGGCCTGCGCGGGCGCTGGCGGGACGACTGACGCGCCGCCGTGCGCTCGGCCGCCGCGCCGTCGGCGGCCGGCTCGGGCGCCGGCGGCTTCGGATAGCGGTTCGGGTTGATGATGTTGAGCGCCTCGGCCACGTCGACCGTCGACGACGCCGTCTTCACGGGGACGCCGGCCCTCAGCAGCCGCTGCAGCACGAAGGAGCTGGGCAGCCCCTCCTCCTTGGCGATCTCGTACACGCGCTTCTTCGGCATCTCGGTCAGCCCCTCCGCTCGAGCGCCGCGCCCAGCGCCAAATCGATCTCGAGCGCGACGCCGTCCAGGCGCGCGCCCCGCTGAAAGGCCCGCCGTCGCGCGGCCCGGTCGAAGCAGTCGCGGCGCGGGCAGACGTAGAGTCCGCGGCCGCCGAGCCGCCCGCCGTCGTCTCGATGCAGCGCCCGCGCCACCCGGCCGCCGGTCGCGGGGGCGGCCACGAACCGCGCGAGCTCCCGCTTCGGCGCCCGCCGGCCGCAGCCGAGGCAGCGGCGCTCGGGCACGTGCGCCGCGCGTGGTTCCATCGCCCCGCTACCCGTCATCGCGCTCCGGAGCGCCCGGGGTCGGGACCGGCGCGGCCGGCGTCGGGACCGGCGCGGCCGTGGCCGGGACCGGCGCTGCCGTGGCCAGCCGCATGTGGGCGGGCAGCGAGCAGTACCGGCTGCCCGGCATGGCCGCGTTCACGCAGCGCTTGCCGTTGCGCAGCAGGGCCGCGCAGCGGGCGCCGAACTCGCCCTCGCCGTCGTCGCCGAACTCCGCCGCGGCCTCCTCGGCCGCGAACGTGGACTCGCTCTTGATGTCGATGCGCCAGCCGGTCAGGCGGGCCGCCAGGCGGGCGTTCATGCCCTCCTTGCCGATGGCCAGCGAGAGCTGGTCGTCCGGCACCACGACCGTCGCCTGCCGATCCTCGTCGTCGACCAGGACCTCGCGCACGCGCGCGGGCGAGAGGGCCTTGGCCACGAATCGGGCGGGCTCGTCGTTGTAGGGGATGATGTCGATCTTCTCGCCGCGCAGCTCGTTGACGACCATCCTCACGCGCGAGCCGCGGGGCCCGACACAGGCGCCGACCGGATCCACGCCCTGGGTGTTGGAGACGACGGCGATCTTCGAGCGCCAGCCCGCCTCGCGGGCCACCGCCCTGATCGTCACCAGCCCGTCGGCCACCTCCGGCACCTCAAGCTCGAAGAGGCGCTTGATGAGCTCGTCGGAGCGGCGGCTGACGATGACCTGCGGGCCCTTGGTGGAGCTGCGGACGTCGACGATCACCGCCTTGATGCGGCTGCCGTGGTCGTAGCGCTCGCTGTTGACCTGCTCGCTCTCCGGCAGGAGCGCCTCGACCCGGCCGAGGTCCACCAGCGTGTAGCGCGAGTCGGACTGCTGGACGATGCCGGTGACGACGTCGCCGACGCGGTCGACGTACTCCGCGTACATCATCTCCCGCTCGGCCTCGCGGATGCGCTGCAGCACGACCTGCTTGGCGGTCTGGGCGGCGATCCGGCCGAAGTTGTCGGGGGTCACGTCGACGACCTCGATCTCGCTGTCGTCGTAGGCGTCCCAGTCGATCTCCGGCGGCGGCTCCTCGGCCTCCTCGCCCTCGGCCACCGGCTCCTGCGCGCCCTCGGCGGCCTCCTGGGGGGCCGGCTCCTCGCCCTCGGGGCGCGGCAGCGTCCGCAGCTCCTCGCCCTCCGGCAGGATGAGCTGGAGGACGCGGATCTCCCCGCTCTCGCGGTCGATCGAGACGCGGGCGAACTCGGCCGCGTCGGGGGTCTTCTTGTAGGCAGCGAGGAGGGCGTCCTCGAGCGCCACGATCAGGATCTCGGAGGAGATCCCCTTCTCGCGCTCGATCTGCTTGATCGCCTCGATGATCTCGCGGTTCACTCGTCCTCCCCCGCGTCGTCGCCGATGATGAGCCGCGCCCGCGCCACGGCCGACCTCGGCACCTCGATGACCCCCTCGACGGCGGCGATCGTGATCGTCTGGTCGCCGGCCGCCAGCAGTGTGCCGGTGCAGGACTTGCGCCCGTCCAGCACCTCCCGGTCCTGCACCTGCACCCTCACCCGCTTGCCGACGGCCCGCAAGTAGTGCTCCGTGGTCCGAAGCGGCGGCCGCGGACCCGGCGAGGACACCTCGACGGCGAAGCGGTCGAGGAGGCCGGCATCGCCGAGCGCCCGCGTGACCTCCGCGCAGAGGGCGAGGCTGACCCCCTGCGGGTGGTCGATGACCGCCCGCAGGGTCGACGAGCCGCCGCGGCCGCCGACGGAGACCTCCAGCAGGTCCACCTCCGGCAGCGCGTGCTTGAGTCGCGCCTCAACCTCGCGCTCGATGGCCTCGCGGCCGTTCACCAACGACCTCCTTCGCGCGGATCGAAGGGCTCGCGTCCTCCGGGAGGGCGCCCTAAACAAAAAAAGTGGGCGGCCTGTTGAGGTGAGCCCACTTTCCTCGCCGAACCGCTGAGTCCCCGGGAGGATAGCAGGCGGGCCCCGCCCGAGACGGTCCGACGAGCCGCTCGGGCGCCTCCCCCGGCGGCCCGCGGGGGGGCGCCGGCCGGGCCCGCCGGCGGCCGCCGCAGGGCTCGCTTGCAGGGCTTTCCTTCGGCGTGAGCGCCGGCGGCCCGCCCCCTCTAGCCCGGGTCCCGGCGGCGCAGGCCCACCGCCTGGAGGGCGCCGAGCACCGCGAGGCAGGCGGCGACCACGCCCAGCACGGCCTTCCCGGTGGTGGTCGCGTCGGCGTTCAGGGCGGTCAGCCAGACCGCCAGCACCGCCGCCGCCAGCACGTTGGCCACCATCGTGGCCTCGATGACGGTCCGGTGCTCCTCGGGGCTCTGGCTCGCGCGCGCGAGGGCGACTGCGAGCCCCAGCAGCAGCGCGCCGGCGAGGTTGGCGTAGATCGCGGGATCGGGCGCGGGCACGCCGAGGGCGTCCACGATCGGACCGGGGAAGAAGAGCAGCACGCAGCCGAGGAGCGCATGGACGAGCGCGCCCACGGCGAGCGCGTATCGCATGCGCGTCAGCCGTCTCCTCCCTTCGCCTCCCACGTCGACGCGCGCGCCGACCGGCCGGGGATCAAGGCTACGCCCCTCGCCGCGGCCGCGACAAATCGGCGCTGTCGAGGACGATGGTGACCGGCCCGTCGTTCTCGAGCGTGACGGCCATCATCGCGCCGAAGCGCCCGCGGGCCACCGGGACGCCCTCGGCCGCCACGGTGGCGGCGTAGGCCTCGACCAGCGGCGCCGCCGCCTCCGCGGGCGCGGCGGCGGCCCACGAGGGGCGGTTGCCGCGGCGGACGTCGGCGTGGAGCGTGAACTGGCTGACGCAGAGCAGCTCGCCGCCCACCTCCGCCAGCGTTCGCTCGAACCCACGCTCCCCCTGCGGGAAGAGCCGCAGGCGGACGGTCTTCAGCGCGAGCCGCTCCGCGTCGGCCGCCTCGTCGCCGTCCGCCGCGCCGACCAGGGCGAGCAGGCCCGGGCCGATCGCCGCCACCCCCTCGCCGCCGACCGCCACGCGGGCCCAGGAGACGCGCTGCAGGACCACCCTCATCCCGGCTCCCGGCCGGGACGGCGGGTACTGTTCGCGCCGTGGAGGAGGACGCCAGCGCCCGCATCGGCCGCTACCTGGATGAGATCGGCGCCGAGGCGGAGCGGAGCGGGCCGCGGCAGTGGGCGGTGCGGGTCCCCTCGACCAAGCGCGGCAGCGTGGCGGTCGGGGTCGCGTGCGGCGACCGCACCCTGACCCTGCACGCCTTCTTCATGCGCGCCCCGGACCGCAACCACGAGCGCGTGCACGAGCGGCTGTTGCGCAAGCACCTGGCCACCTACGCCTGGCGCTTCGCGCTCGACGACCTCGGCGACCTCTTCCTGGTCGCCCAGACCCCGCTCGCCTGCGTGGACGCCGATGAGCTGGACCGGCTGCTGGGGACCCTCTCGACCTACGTGGACGAGGTCTACGAGGGCGTCGTGCGGGAGGGCTTCGTCGTTCCCGAGGGCACCGTCATCGGCCCGCCCCCGACCGGCCTCTCCGACTCCGACTAGTGGGCCAACCAGCAACGTGGCCGGTGTTCCGCCGTGCGAACACCGAGCGAGGCAAGGACCCAGGGAGCCACCGCTATTGGAAACGGGGCGACCGAGGACGCAGCCTGGCAATGAGGGTGAAGCCGGCAGAACCCGGTAAACGTTCGGCGGTCCACTAGGAAAGACGCAGCCCGAAGCAGTGCGCGAGCTTGTAGTGGCGCGCAGCGTCCTGCTCCTCGCCGAGCCGCTCGAGCGCCCGGGCGAGCCCGTAGTGCGCGTAGCCGTCGGTCGGCGCGAGCTCCACGGCGGCGGCGAACTCGACCGCGGCCCGCTGGTAGGCGCGACAGGAGAGATAGGCGCGGCCGAGCGCCTCGCGGATCGAGCCCTTGTCCGGCTCCAGCCGCTTCGCCCGCTCGAGCGGCACCGTGGCGGCCCGGAAGTCCTTGTGCGCCAGCAGCTCGCTGCCCCGGCGGAAGCAGTCGTAGGCCTCGGAGGACGCGCTCATCCCGTTCAGCCTATCGCGAGTCGGCCGCGCCTGGCTCCTGATCCCGTTGTGGGGCGTCGAGGAGCGGCGCGGCCGCGTCGAGGATCCGCTCCGCGCACGCGAGCTTGCTCATCAGCGGCAGGGTCTCCTCCGCGTCCCCCGGGCCGATGATCGTGATCGCGTTCTCCTCGGACTCGAACCCGGCGCCCGGCGCGGCGACGTCGTTGTAGACCAGCACGTCCAGGCCCTTGCGCAGCCGTTTGGAGCGGGCCTCCTCGAGCCCCCCGGCGCCGGTCTCGGCGGCGAAGCCGACCATGACCTGCCGCGACCGCCGGCCGACCAGGTCGGCCAGGATGTCGGCGGTGCGCTCGAGCCGGACCACGAGCTCCTCGACGCCGGCCCGCTTCATCTTCCCCACCGCCGCGGCCGCGGGACGGTAGTCGGCGACCGCGGCCGCCATCACCAGCAGGTCGCAGGCGCCAAACTCGGCCAGCGCGGCCTCGTGGAGCGCGGCGGCGGTGGGCGCCTGGACGTAGCGCACGCCGGCCCGCCGCGGCAGGTCGACGTTGGCGGCGAGCACCGTGACCTCGGCGCCCCGCCGCTGCGCGGCCTCGGCGAGCGCGAAGCCCATCCGCCCGCTGGAGCGGTTGCCGATGAAGCGCACCGGGTCCAGCGGCTCCCTTGTGCCGCCGGCGCTCACCAGCACGCGCCGCCCGCGCAGGAGCCCCGACGGGGCGCCGAGGGCCTCCACCGCGTCGGCGATCGCCTCCGGCGTGGCGAGCCGGCCCACGCCGGTCTCGCCGTCGGCCAGGAGGCCGGAGCCGGGCGGCACGATCTCCACGCCGTGCGCCCGCAGCCGGGCCAGGTTCTCGGTGGTCGCCGGGTGCTGGAACATCCGCGTGTTCATCGCCGGCGCGACCAGCACGGGGCCCTCGAAGGCCACGTAGCAGCCGCTCAGCAGGTCGTCGGCGAGCCCGGCCGCCATCCGCGCGATGGTGTTGGCGGAGGCCGGCGCCACCACCATCACGTCGGCGGCTCGGGCGAGGTCGAGGTGCGGGTAGCCCGGACCGCCGGCCGGCTCGAACTGGCTCAGCCCCACCCGGCGGCCGGAGAGGGCGGCGAAGGACCCGGGCCCCACGAAGCGGGCGGCGGCGGCCGTCATCACGACCGTCACCCCGTGCCCGCGACGCTGGAGGATGCGCAGGAGATCGAGCGCCTTATCGGCGGCGATGCCGCCGCTGACGGCGAGCAGGACCTCCATCAGGCGGGCCGCTGGAGCGGGGAGGCCGCGATTACGAGCGCTCCGCGGTGCCGGGGCAGCCGGTTAGCTCGCGCACCAGTCCGGCGAGCTCCTCGGCGGCCCGCTCCCGGTCGTCGTTCACGACCAGGTGGTCGAACTCGCCCACCGCCTCGAGCTCGACCCGGCTCGCCGCCAGGCGGAGGGCGATCTCGTCCTCGGTGTCGGTGGCGCGCGAGTGCAGCCGGCGCGCCAGCTCGGCGGTGGAGGGGGCCGCGATGAAGATCGACACCGCGTCCGGCAGCAGCCGGCGGATCGCGCGGGCGCCGTTCAGCTCGATCTCGACGACGACCGAGACGCCCGCCGCCAGCCGGGTCTCGATCTCGGACCTGAGCGTGCCGTAGAGGTGGCCGGCGTAGACGACGTACTCCAGGAGGTCGTCGGCGGCGACCCTGTCCTCGAACGCCCGCCGATCGAGGAAGTGGTAGTCGACACCGTCGCGCTCGCCGGGGCGGCGGGGCCTCGTGGTGGCGGACACGGCCACCTCGAGGTTCGGGAAACGGGGAAGGACGGCGTCGATCAACGTCCCCTTCCCCGCCCCGGACGGTCCCGAGACGATGAAGGCCCTCGGCCGGCTCGTTAGCGCTCGAGGAGCTCCATGAGCTCGTTCCGCTGGCGTTCGGAGAGTCCGCCCATCGTCTTGCCCTGCGAGATGCGGCAGTGGTTGAGGAACTTCGTTGCCTTCACCTTCCCGTACTTCGGCACTGCCATCAGCATGTCGAAGACCTTCGCCGTGAGCACGTAGTCCGGGGGACTGGCGATGATCCTCTGAATCGTGACCTGCCCGCTCTTCAGGTCTCTCTTGAGCTTGGCCCTTTGGGAACGAATGTCGTTCGCGCGGCGCAGGGCCTCCATTCGCTGATCGAGCGAGCGTTCGGGGGTCTGGGACTGAACCTTCGTGAGGGGGGCCATGGCCGGAGGATTCTAAGGTCCGCCCATGAGGGCTGACAAGCGGTACACGCGGGATTCAAACACTCTAATCGATCGCTCTTTGCAGGCAAAAAAGTTTCGCTTCGGGCGCTAACCCTGAGCCTCGACTTGAGCATGACGGGCGCACGACGTGAAACGGCGCCGCGCTTCGGAGGCCGTGGAAGCGGCGCTGGAAGCGGGCCGGAGGCAACCCCGGAGGCGGCCGGCGAGGCGGATCTCGACGCCGCCTCAAGGGCGCCTACCACCCCACCGCCACGAGGGCGACCGCGCACACCAGGTGATCCCGATCGTCCTGGAACAGGTTTCCGTTGGGGGCGCGAAGGCCGCCGGCCACCGCGCGGACGCTGACCTGGCCATAGGGGAACTCGGCAGCTACGGCCGCCGCGTCCACCTCCTCGGGGCGCGGCACGGCGACCGTCGCCTCCACGCGCATCGCCGCGAGGTCGCCGCCCGGCACGAGCGCGCGCATGCCGGGCAGCGAGGTGCGGCCGATCGCCTCACGGACCGCCCGGCGGGCGGCCTTGGTTTGGTCCTCGCCATGCAGGTCCACGCCGAGGCCCATCTCCAGGAAGGCCGGGAAGACCCCCGCCGGCCCGGTGCCGGCGGGCATCAGCGGACCAGCCGCGAGATGGTCTTGAACTCCGGCGACCCCGCCTCCTCGAGCATCTCGAACAGCGCCATCTCGGCGCTCGTGACCATCGCCCCGGCCGCGCGCATCTTCTCGAGCCCGAGCGACCGGTTCGCGGCGGTCCGCGACGACACGGCGTCGGCGGCCACGTGCACCTCGTGTCCGCGCGCCAGCAGGTCGAGCACGGTCTGGTTGACGCAGACGTGCGCCTCGATCCCGCAGACCAGCCAGGCCCGGCAGCCGAGCGCGTCGAGGGCGCTGTCGAAGTCCCCGACGCCGCAGGCGGAGAAGCGCACCTTCTCGACCGTCGCGGTGCCCTCCGAGAGGCGGTCGGCGATCTCCGGCACGGTGTGCCCCAGCCCCTTCGGATACTGCTCCGTGGCGATCACCGGCCGGCCGAGGGCGCCGAAGCCCTCCGCCAGCAGGCCGACGTTCGCCGCCATCGCCTCGAAGCCGTCGATCACCGGGCGAAAGCCCTCCTGGACGTCGACGATGACGAGTCCCGTCTCCTCCCGGCGCAGCAGCGCCGGGTGCCGCGTGGGGGCCGCTACGTCCGCCATGCGATCTGCCCTCCTGCGATCGTGAGCCGCACCTGCCCGACGAGCTCCTCGCCGAGGAAGGCGCAGTTCGTGGACTTGCTCTGGAAGCGCCGCTCGCCGACCCGCGTCCGGGCGGCGGGGTCGACCAGGACGACGTCGGCCACCGCCCCCGCGGCGAGCGTCGGCACCGGCAGCCCGAGCGCCGCGCTCGGGTCCGTGCTCATCCGCCGCACCAGCGTCTCCAGCGGCAGCAGCCCCGGCAGCACGAGGTGGGTGTGGCAGGCCGCGAAGGCGGTCTCGAGCCCGATCACCCCGAAGGGCGCCTCCTCGAAGGGCGCCTCCTTCTCCTGCGGCGCGTGAGGCGCATGGTCCGTCGCCACGCAGTCGAGCGTCCCGTCGCGCAGGCCCTCGATCAGCGCCTCGCGGTCGCGCGCCGAGCGAAGCGGCGGGTTCATCTTGTAGCGGGCCGGGTCGAGCTCTGCGACGGCTTCGTCGGTGAGCGCCAGGTGGTGCGGGGTCACCTCGGCGGTCAGCCGCACGCCCCGCGCCTTGGCGTGGCGGACCTCGTCCACCGTCTCGGCCGCCGACACGTGGCAGACGTGGATACGGGCGTCCTCGTATGCGGCCAGCGCGGCGTCCCGGGCGACCATCACGCTCTCGGAGATCGACGGGATGGGCGACAGTCCGATGCGGCTGGAGACGACGCCCTCGTGCATCACGCCGTCGCCCGAGAGGCTCGGCTCCTCCTCGTGGAGGACCAGCGGCAGGCGCGCGACGCGCTGATACTGCATCGCCCGGCGCAGGACGCCGGCGTCCACCACCGGCCGCCCGTCGTCCGAGAAGCCGGCGGCCCCCATGTCGGCGAGCTCGCCCTGCTCGGTCATCTGCCGGCCGTCCTGGCCCATCGTGATGGCGGCGTAGAAGCCCACCCTGACGACCGCGTCCCGGGCGCCGGCCTCCAGCAGCGATCCGAGCACCGCGGCCGAGTCCACCACCGGCCGGGTGTTCGGCATGGCCAGGATCGCGACGAAGCCCCCGGCGGCGGCGGCGCGGCTGCCGCTGGAGATGTCCTCCGTGTCCTCCCGCCCCGGGGTGCGCAGGTGCACGTGCGGGTCGACGAAGCCGGGAAGGGCCACGAGCCCGCGCGCGTCGATCGCCTCGAGCCCGGCCGGGTCGCCGCCCACCCGGCCGTCGCGGATCACGAGGTCGCCGACGTGGTCGATCCCCGCGGCGGGATCGAGGATGCGGGCGCCCCGGATGACCAGGGACGCCGCCGGTCCGGGCCGCTGCACGAGCCGTGCGCTCACCTGGCGACTCCGACCACGAGCGGCTCGCGTACGTCGTCGGTCGCGGCCGCGCCGGCGGGCTCGGCGAGCAGGTCGTACAGGATCGCCATGCGCACGACCAGCCCGTTGGCGGCCTGGTTGATGATCAGCGTGGACGGGTCGTCGGCCACCGCCCCGGAGATCTCGACGCCGCGGTTGATCGGCCCCGCGTGCATCACGCGCTGGCCCGGCCGCAGGCGCTCGTGGCCGATGCCGTAGCGCGCCGCGTACTCGCGCAGGGACGGGACGAAGCCGCCCTCGCCCATCCGCTCGTGCTGCATCCTCAGCACGTAGACGACGTCGGCCGCCGCCACGTCGGCGATGTCCGTCGAGACCGAGACGCCCAGCGCCTCCTCGGCATGGCGGGGCAGCAGCGCCGGCGGCCCGATCAGCATCACGTGGGCGCCCATCGCGCGGAATCCCGCGATGGCCGAGCGGGCGACCCGGGAGTGGGCCACGTCGCCGACGAAGGCCACGTGGAGGCCGTCGATCGGCCCCACCTCCCGCTCGATCGTGTAGAGGTCGAGCAGCGCCTGGCTCGGGTGCTCGCCCGTGCCGTCGCCGGCGTTCAGCACCGCCGCCTGCGTGAAGCGGCTGGCGAGCCGGCAGGCCCCCACCCCCGAGTGCCGGATGACGAACACGTCCGGCTGGTAGGCGTTCAGGGTCAGGATCGTGTCCTTGAGGCTCTCGCCCTTCTCGACGCTGGAGCCGGCGCCCTTGATCGTGACCACGTCCGCCGACAGGCGCTTGGCCGCCAGCTCGAAGGAGGTGGAGGTGCGCGTGGAGGGCTCGAAGAACATGTTGATGACGGTGCGCCCGCGGAGGGTCGGCACCTTCTTGATGTCGCGGTCGGCCACCTCGGCGAAGCGGTTGGCCGTGCGCAGGATGCGGGCGATGCCGGCGCGGTCCAGATCCGCCATGGCCACCAGCGAGCGTCGGTTCACTCACGCCCTCCCGTCGTCGTCTTCCAGCACGATCTCGTCGACGCCGTCGACCTCCGCGAGGTGGACGGCGACGCGCTCATTGCGGGCGGTGGGCAGGTTGCGGCCCACGTAGTCGGGACGGATCGGCAGCTCCCGGTGGCCCCGGTCCACCAGCACCGCGAGCTGGACCAGCGGCGGCCGGCCGTAGTCGAGCAGGGCGTCGATGGCGGCGCGGATCGTGCGCCCCGTGAAGAGCACGTCGTCCACGAGAACGATCGTCCGCTCTCCGATCGGGAAGTCGAGGACGGTGTCGCCGACGACCGGGATGGAGGCGCGCCGGGAGCCGCCGACCCCGACGTCGTCCCGGTAGAGCGCGATGTCCACGCTCCCGAGCGCGGGCTCGTGCCCGGCGAACTGGCCGATCAGCGCGGCCAGGCGCCGTGCCAGCGGAACGCCGCGGGTGTGGATGCCGACGAGGGCGATGGCCTCCGGGTCGGCGTGGCGCTCCACGATCTCGTGTGCGATCCGCGCGACCGTGCGGCGCAGCTGATCGGCGTCGACCAGCTGCCTGGCGGCCACCGGGGCCGCCCTAGGAGGGCGCAGGGGCGGGCGGGTGGTGTCCGGCGGTACCGTTCATTGGCGCTCCCTTCCGGCCTCGCGGGACCGAGTTAAAGGTCGTCGCCGGGTACCCTAGCAGGCGTTTCGGCCGGCTCTCGCGGGCCGGCGGCGGTGTGGGCGACGATCACCGGCTCGGCGACCGCCGGCAGGACGCGCGGCTCCCCCCGCTCCGGGAAGGGGATCTGCACCTGGTCGAAGTCGCGCGGAACCCAGGCTCCGGGGAACTCGCGGCGCGCCTCCCGGCGCACGTCGCGCGGGTGGGAGCGGCTCGAGAGGTGCGTCAGGGCGAGCAGCTGGACGTCCGCGGCGCGGGCGACGGCCCCCGCCTCGACCGCGGTGCTGTGGCGGGTGTCGGCGGCCCGCTGGGCCTCCTCGCTCAGGAAGGTGGCCTCGTGCACGAGCAGGCAGGCGCCCCGCGCCGCCTCGACCGTCGCCTCGCAGGGGCGGGTGTCGCCGGTGACGACCAGCCGCCGGCCGGGCCTCGGCGGTCCCAGCACCTCGGCCGGCCGCACCACCCGGCCCGAGGGCAGGGCGACCTCTTCGCCGCGCTGGAGGCGGCCGAAGAGCGGACCCTCCGGCACGCCCGCGGCGAGCGCCGCCGCGACGTCGAACTGCCCCGGGCGGTCCTCCTCCAGCAGCGCGAAGCCCAGCGAGGGGACCGAGTGCTCGGTCGGGAACGCCTCCAGGCGCGCGCCCTCCCCCCGCCAGACGAGGCCCGGCCCCCGCTCGTCGAGCTCCAGCGGGAAGGGCAGCCTCCCCACCCGCAGGCGGTCGACGAAGCCGGTCAGCCCGGCCGGTCCCGAGATGCCCAGGGGCCGCGTCCGCCCCTGGAGGGCGTACGTCTTCAGGAGCCCCGGCAGGCCGTAGACGTGGTCGCCGTGGAAGTGGGTCAGCAGCACCAGGTCGAGGTCGACGAGGCCCAGGCCCGAGCGCAGCAGCTGGCGCTGGGTGCCCTCGCCGCAGTCGATCAGCCAGCGGGCGCCGCCACGGGCGACCAGCGTGGCCGCGGTGCCGCGGGTCGCGCTGGGGATCGAGGCGGCGGTGCCGAGGAAGGTGACGAAGAGGTCCATGGATTTCGGGTCCCGGCGGCAAGTCTGTCACGGCGCGTCCGAGGGGACTGGCCGGGGGACCGGCCCCCGGCCGCTATCGGCGCACCAGCTCCGCCCGCAGCGGGCCGATCGGGTCGTCGACCGCCAGGAAGCCGACCGCGGCCCGGCCGCCGGCGCCGACGGCGATCTCGGCCATCGAGTGGCGCGGCTGCCGGCGTCGGTCGGTCGGGCTGCCGGGGTTGAGGATGAAGAAGCCGTCGTCGGCGATCTGGTGGAGCGGGATGTGCGAGTGGCCGAACACCACGGCCCCGGCATCCGGGAAGCGTCGCCGCATCCGCTCCAGCCGGCCCCGCTCCGGACCGCCGTCGTGCACCACCGCCAGGCGCAGCCCCGCCGCGTCCACCATCGCCGTGGCGGGGAGCCGCGCGCGCACCGCGGCGTCGTCGGCGTTGCCGTGCACCGCGACCAGCGGCCGCCCCAGGGAGCCGAGGAGCGTCAGGGTGTCGAGATCGGCCAGGTCGCCGGCGTGCACGATCAGGTCCGCCCGGGACAGCGCCTCCCAGCAGGCCTGCGGCAGGGTCGAACCCCGGCGGGGCAAGTGGGTGTCGGAGAGGACCGCGACGCGCATCGGAGCATGGTGCCAGGCGCTGCGGCGCGCGAGCGGGCCTTCGGTACACTCGGACCGCACGCGCGCGTAGCTCAGTGGATAGAGCGCTGGCCTCCGGAGCCAGAGGTCGCAGGTTCGAATCCTGCCGCGCGCGCCTCGGTTCATCGCGTGCCCGCCGCGGTGGCCCGGCGTGCGACGCGCGACGCTTGCCGGGCGCCCCGAGGGGGCAATGAGGGCGACGAGGACGAGCCCCGTGGGTGACTGACGAGGCGCGTGCACGCGCCGGCGGGACGCCCACCGAGAGCAGTTCGCGGCTGTCCGGACCGTCTGCATCGTCAGAGGCCGTCCTCACCTAGCGCCGGCAGTCGGCTGTCCTGGGAGGGGGACGAAGGAGGGTCCGGCCGCCCGACCCTCCGCCGTCCTCGAGCGCCCTCAGCGGCCGGCAGCAAGATCGGACACGGAATGAGCCAGGAAAGCACGGCCCGCGGGGAGGGCGGAACGATGCTCGCGGCGGTCACGCGCGGGATCGTGAAGCTGCACGCCGCCCACTACGGGAAGGGCCCGACCAGGGCCCGCTCGTACATGACCGGCGACGCCCTCTTCTGCCTGATGGAGGACACCCTCACGCCGGCCGAGCGAACGCTCGTCGAGCGTGGCACGGGCGAGGCGGTGCACGAATGCGCCGGGCCTTCCGGGATTCCATGGCCGCCGAGTTCACCGCCCTGGTGGAGGCCCACACCGGCCGGCGCGTGCGGGCGTTCATGAGCCAGGTCCACCTGGAGCCGGGCGCGGACGTGGAGATCTTCGTCCTCGAGCCTGCAGCCGGGACCCCCGACTGAGCGCAGGTTCGCCCGCCGTCGTTCGACGGACCGTCGAGTGGGTACCAGCCTCGTCGAGGGGCACGCGCGGCTGCCGACATTGGAACGAGGTGGAGCGCCACACCGCCATCGATCTGCGCCTGGAGGCCGTGGTGGACGCGCCGGGCAGGGCCCGCCAGCGGCTGCGGGAGCTCGACGGCGAGCTGTCCCGCGCCCGGGCGGACGAGGTGCGGCTGCTGGTCAGCGAGCTCGTGACAAACGCGGTCATGCACGCCGGACCCGGCGGGGAGATCCGCCTGCGCGTGGAGCTCGCACCCGATCGGGTGAGGGTCGAGGTACGCGATCGGGGCCGGGGCTTTCGATCTGCCCGGCCGCCCCCGCCCCCGCCGCCCGGGCAACCGCACGGCCGCGGGCTCCACATGGTGGACCAGGTCGCCGAGCGCTGGGGAAACGCGCGTACGGACGAGGGGCACTGCGTCTGGTTCGAGCTGGGCCGGCGCTAGAAGACCGCTGATAAAGCCGGCCCATGGCGCGCGTCCAACGACGCGTGCCGTCCGGGGTCGGCTCTATACTTTCTCCTGCAAGCAGCCGCTTTTCGGGGAGGTCCAGGATGCTGACGGTGTCCGATGGCGACCAGCAGGGGTTCTTCGACGCGAGCTGGTCCGGGGACGTGGTCGACCCGGACTCCTTCTACGGTCTGCTGGCCGAGCACGGCCATCGCATCGTCCGCGACTGTGACTTCGCCCCCTGCTACTCGGAGCGCATGGGGCGGCCGTCCGTGCCGCCGGCCAAGCTGGCGCGGGTTTTGCTTCTGGCCTACCGCGAGGGGATCGGCGACGAGCAGGCGATGGAGCGGCTTCGCTACGACCTTGCGCTGGAAGGTGGCGGTGGGGGTGCCCTTCGACCACGCAGGCTGGCACCCGACCACGCTCGTGCGCTTCCGGGCGCGGCTGCTCTTGCACGGGATGGAGCGCCTGGCGCTCGAGCGCTCGGTCGAGTGTGCGCTCGAGCTCGGCGTCCTGGAGGGCCGGGCCGAGCAGATCCTTGACTCCACGCCCATGCTCGGCGCCGCCGCCACCCAGGACACGGTGCGGCTGGTGCGCTCGGGCGTCAGGAAGCTGATCGACGCGGTCGAGGGCGCAGATCCCCCAACGGCCGCGGCGCTGCGGCGCGGACTGGCCTTCGACTACGCCCGCCCGCGCGAGAAGCCCGACTGCGACTGGCGGCGCAAGGCCGCCCGGGAGCAGATGCTCACCGCGGTGGCCCAGGACGCCGAGCGTGCGCTTCGCGCCGTGGCGGCCGATCCGGCCCTGGCCGGGACGGCGCCGGTGGCCGAGGCCGCGCACCTT
>JAWVEW010000251.1:0-3299 GCA_033856495.1 Miltoncostaeaceae bacterium
CGAGGTGCGTGCGGCCCTGCCGGCCGTCAGCCTCGGCATCCACACCCACAACGACGCCGAGTGCGCCGTGGCCAACTCCCTGGCCGCCGTCGACGAGGGCGCGCGGATGGTGCAGGGCACGATCAACGGCTACGGGGAGCGCTGCGGGAACGCCAACCTCGTGTCCATCATCCCGTCGCTGGCGCTGAAGATGGATCTCGAGGCGCTCGACGCGGAGCGGCTCGCGGAGCTGACCTCGGTGAGCCACTTCGTGGCCGAGACCGCCAACCTGCAGCCCGACGCCTGGGCGCCCTACGTCGGGCGGAACGCCTTCGCCCACAAGGGCGGGATGCACGTCGCGGGCATGCTGGCGGACCCGCGCACCTTCGAGCACATCGACCCGGAGCTGGTCGGCAACGGGCGCCACGTGCTCGTCAGCGAGCTCTCCGGCCGGGGCACCATCCTCGCGAAGGCGCGCGAGCTGGGCGTGGACGTGGAGAGCGACCCGGGCCGCACCCAGTCGATCCTCGCACGCCTCAAGGAGCTGGAGCACCAGGGCTACCACTTCGAGGTCGCCGACGCCTCCTTCGAGCTCCTGGTGGAGCGCGAGACCGGCGTCTACCGTCCGCTCTTCGCCCTGGAGAGCTTCAGGGTCATCACCGAGAAGCGCGCCGACGGGCGGGTCGAGACCGAGGCGACGGTCAAGGTCTTCCACGACGGCGAGCGGCTGGTGGCGACCGCCGAGGGCAACGGCCCGGTGAACGCGCTCGACCGGGCGCTTCGAATCGCCCTCAACGGCCGGGTGCCCGAGCTCCTGGGCATCGGCCTGGTCAACTACAAGGTGCGCATCCTGGACGAGTCCAAGGGCACCAGCGCGACCACGCGCGTCCTCATCGACTCGAGCGACGGCGCCGGCACCTGGGGCGCCATCGGCGTGAGCGAGAACATCATCGAGGCCTCGTGGGAGGCGCTGGTCGACAGCCTGGAGCACGGCGTGCGCCGCGCGACCCGCGGCCCCGCGGCCCACGCGCGGCTCCAAGCCCCGGCTTGAGCTCCGCCCATGGCGAGCGCATCCCGCTCGCCAAGCCGGTGATCGGGGCGCGCGAGCGCGAGCTGGTGGACGCCGTCCTGCGCTCGGGCCAGCTCTCGCTCGGGCCGATCGTGACCCGGTTCGAGGAGGCCTGGGCGGAGCGGATCGGCGTGCGTCACGCCGTCGCCTGCTCCAGCGGCACGGGGGGATTGCACTGCTGCCTGCACGCGCTGGGCCTCGGTCCGGGCGACGAGGTGATCACCTCGTCCTTCTCGTTCGTGGCCTCCGCCAACGCGATCCTCTTCTGCGGGGCGACGCCCGTCTTCGCCGAGGTCGACCCGCTCACCTTCAACATGGACCCGGCGGCGGTCGAGGCGGCCATCACCCCGCGCACGCGGGCGATCGAGATCGTCGACATCTTCGGCTACCCGGCCGAGATCCCGGCCCTGGTGGAGATCGCGCGCCGGCACGGGCTGGGGGTCGTGGAGGACGCCTGCCAGACGATCGACGGCGCCTACGACGGGCGGAAGCTCGGCACGTTCGGCCACCCGGCCGTCTACGGCTTCTACGCCAACAAGCAGCTCACGACCGCCGAGGGCGGCGTCGTGCTCACGGACGACGACGACCTCGCCGGGCTGCTCAAGAGCCTCACCAACCAGGGCCGCTCGGACGACGGCGCCTGGCTCGTGCACTCGCGCCTGGGATTCAACTACCGGCTCTCGGACGTGCACTGCGCGATCGGGCTGGGCCAGCTCGAGCGGCTCGACGAGATGCTGGCCGGACGGCGACGGGCGGCGGCGAGCTACCAGGGGCGGATGGCGGAGGTCGAGGGCGTCACTCCGATGTACGAGGGGCCGCAGCAGCGCTCCTGGTTCGTCTACGCCCCGCGCCTGGACGCGGACATCGACCGGGACCGGGTGATCGGCGCGCTCGAGGAGCGCGGGATCGCCGCCAAGCCCTACCTGCCCTGCATCCACCTGCAGCCGTACTACCGGGAGGCGCACGGCTACCGGCCGGGCGCCCTGCCGGTCACCGAGGCGATCAGCGCATCGACCATCGCGCTGCCGTTCTTCCCCGAGATCACCGAGGAGCAGATCGAGCGCGTCTGCGCGGCCCTCGACGAGGCGGTGCGCGCGGGGCGGGCAGCGGGCCGCCGGCGCCGCCGGGCCGCGCCCGCCGGCCGGGCGGCGGGGGGCGGGGGATGACCGACCTGCGGCTCTGGGGCGGTCGGTTCGCCTCGGGGCCGGCCCCGGCGTTCGACCGCCAGAACGCGTCGCTGGAGGTCGACCGGCGGCTCTGGCGGGAGGACATCGCCGGCTCGCGCGCGCACGCGCGGATGCTGGGGGCCCGCGGGATCATCTCCGGCGCGGACGCCGAGGCGATCGACGCCGGCCTCGTCCAGGTCGAGTCCGAGCTGGCCGACGGCAGCTTCGCCTTCGCGCCCGGCGACGAGGACATCCACACCGCCGTCGAGCGCCGGCTCACGGAGATCGCCGGCGACGCCGGCCGCCGCCTGCACACGGCACGCAGCCGCAACGACCAGGTGATCACCGACACCCTGCTGTGGCTGCGCCGGACCGCGGGCGCCCAGCTCGACGCGCTGCGCGAGCTGGCCGAGGCGCTGCTCGTGCAGGCCGAGGGCCACGTGGACGTGCTCCTGCCCGGCTACACCCACCTCCAGCGCGCCCAGCCGGTCCGGCTGGCCCACCACCTGCTCGCCTACGTCTGGATGCTCGACCGCGACCGCGTCCGGCTGGCGGCGGCGGTCGCCGCCTGCGACGAGTGCCCGCTGGGCAGCGGCGCCCTGGCGGGGGTGGGCTTCCCCGTCGACCGCGCGATGGTGGCCCGGGAGCTGGGCTTCGCGCGCCCCTCGCCGAACAGCATGGACGCGGTCTCCAGCCGCGACGCCCTCTGCGACTACCTGCACTTCGCCGCCCAGCTGGGCGTCCACCTGTCCCGGCTCGGCGCCGAGATCGTCTGGTGGGCGAGCGAGGAGACGGGCTTCGTGGCCCTCGACGACGCCTTCACGTCCGGATCCTCGATGCTCCCGCAGAAGAAGAATCCCGACGCCGCGGAGCTGGCGCGCGCGAAGGCGCCGCGGCTGATCTCGAGCCTCTCCGGCCTCCTGGGAGTGGTCAGCGGGCTCCCGCTCGCGTACAACAAGGACCTGCAGGAGGACAAGGGCTACCTGTTCGATGCCGCCGACACGATCGACCTGCTGCTCCCGGCCATGACCGGCCTGGTCGCGACGGCGAGCTTCAACGCCGACCGCATGGCCGCCGCATGCGCG
>JAWVEW010000252.1:0-4030 GCA_033856495.1 Miltoncostaeaceae bacterium
TGATGCCGTTCACGATCTGGTCGATCTGCTCGTGGATGAGGGGCTCGCCGCCCGGGATGTTGACGATCGGCGCGCCGGCCTCCTCGGCCACCCGGAGGCACTCCTCGACAGAGAGCCGCTTGTGGAAGACCTCCGCGTACTCCCGGATCCGCCCGCAGCCGTGGCAGGCGAGGTTGCACAGCTCCAGCGGCTCGAGCATCAGCGTGAACGGGAAGCGGTCACGCCGCTCGATGAGCTTCTTGCGGACGAGGTAGCTGGCCATTCCCAGCTCGAGCGACATCGGACGCGATGACACCGGACGCTCCTACGTGGGGGTCGGTGAGACGATACGCGTCTCGAGCGCCGGGAGGTCGACCCGGGCGAGGTGAGGGGTGGCGCGAAGCTCCGCCACGCTGGCGGCGCCGACGCAGAACATCGCCAGCCGGAGCTCGGTCTGCAAGCGTCGCAGCTCGTCGTCGAGCGCCGCCCGGCCGGCCACCGCCGCGCGAAGGAGCGGCGCCGCGAAGGCGGCGGCGTCCGCCCCGAGCGCCAGGCACTTGGCCGCGTCGACCCCGCTGCGCAGCCCGCCGGACGCGATCAGCAGCCCGTCGGGGAAGCCCCGGCGGGCGGCGAGGACGGCCTCGGCGGTCGGGATGCCCCATTCCCGGAAGGAGGCGGCGACGTCGCGCATCACCGGGTCGGCGATCCGGTGGCGCTCCACCTCGCTCCAGCTGGTACCGCCGGCGCCGGCGACGTCGAGGCCGTGGACGCCCGCATCGGCGAGCGTCCGGGCCACGTTCTCGGCGAGCCCCCAGCCCACCTCCTTGACGATGACAGGGGCCTCGAGCCCCGCCGCCACCTCGCGGATCGCCTCGGCCAGCCCGGCGAAGCGGGCGCTGCCCTCCGGCTGGAGGGCCTCCTGGAGCGGGTTGAGGTGGATCACCAGCGCGTCCGCCTCGATCATCGCGACGGCCCGCCGGCAGCGCGACAGCGCCCCCGGCCCGAGGATCTCCGACGCGCCGAGGTTGGCCAGCAGGGGCACGTCGGGCGCCAGCGCGCGCACGCGGAAGCTGGCTGCGAGCGCCCGGTCCTCCAGGGCGGCCCGCTGCGAGCCGACGCCCACGGGCAGCCGGGCGGCCTGCGCGGCCTCGGCCAGGCGCCGGTTGATCTCGCCGCCGCCATCGAAGCCGCCGGTCATGCACGAGAGCACGAGCGGCGCCGCGACCGGCCGGCCGAGCATCGTCGCCGAGGTGTCCACCGCGTCGAGGTCGATCTCCGGGAGGGCCTGGTGGACGAAGCGGTACCGCTCCAGCCCGGTGGTCAGCGGGCCGAAGCCGACGTCCTCCTGGAGCGCGATCCTGACGTGGTCCGCTTTGCGGCGCGCATGTCCCTCGGCCGGCAGCGGGCACCCCTTCCCGGGTCCAACCTCGATCACGCCCAACGGTAGCCCACCTGGCTCGCGGGGACCAACCGCGAGGCTGGTCAATGGGTCAATGCCGGCGCGCGTAGGTGAGGTCCACCAGCGCCGCGAGCCCGTCCATCTGCCCCGGCAGCGCCGCCAGCAACCCCTGCGCGCGGCCGTGCGCCTCGCCGGCGAGCGCCCGCGCCCGGTCCAGGCCGTGCACGCTCACGTAGGTCGCCTTCCCGAGCCGCGCGTCGGCGCCCACCGCCTTCCCGAGCGCCTCCTCGGAGCCCTCGACGTCCAGGATGTCGTCGACGATCTGGAAGAGCAGGCCGAGCTCGCCGGCGAAGGCGCGCAGCGTCAGCTCGACCTCGGCGGGAGGCGGCGCGTAGACGAGCGCGCAGTGGATCGCGCAGGCGATCAGGCGGCCGGTCTTGAGCTCGTGCACCCGCCGCAGCGCGCGCCCGCCGCGATGGCCGGAGCCGACCAGATCGAGCATCTGGCCGCCCACCATGCCGTGCACCCCGGTCGCCATGCTCAGCTCGCGCAGGATGCCGATCTGCACCCGCGGCCCGCCGCCCTGGCGCTCGCAGACCAGCCGCACCGCCTCCGCGAAGAGCGCGTCGCCGGCCAGGATGGCGATCGCCTCGCCATAGACCCGGTGGCAGGTCGGTCGGCCGCGGCGCAGGTCGTCGTCGTCCATCGCCGGCAGGTCGTCGTGGATGAGCGAGTACGTGTGCACGAGCTCGATCGCCGCCGCCGTGGGGAGGAGGTCCTCCGGATCCCTGCCGAGCGCCGCGCAGGTCGAGAGCGCGAGCACCGGTCGGATCCGCTTGCCGCCGGCGAGCAGCGCGTACCGCATCGCCTCCACGAGCGGGCCCACGTCCGTTCCGTCGACGACGTCGCGCGGCGGCGGGCCGTCGAGCGCGGCGAAGTCGAGGCACGACAGGTACTCGTCGACCATGACGCGGAGGTCGTCGGCGGTGCGCGTGGAACGGGCCTTCCCGAGGGCGATGGGCGCCGGGATGCTATCGCGGGCGGCCGGCTGGAGACCCCCTGGCGCCCGACGCTCCGGCGTGCCCCGTCACGCCCGTGCTCCGTCCCTGCTCATCGGTCCCGCGGCCGGGTGAGGATGCCTGCTACCGTCGGGCGCCGTGCGCGCGCTGATCCTGCACGGGCCGGACGATCTGCGCCTCGAGGAGGTCCTGGAGCCCGAGCCCGCTCCGGGTGAGCTCATCCTGAGCGTCGAGGTGGCGTTGACGTGCGCGACCGACGCCAAGATGGTCCGCCAGGGGCGCCATCCGGCCCTGCCGCCGCCGCCCGCGCCGCTGGGCCACGAGGCCGTGGGCACCGTCGTGGCCGTCGGCGTGGGCGCACCCCGCCTGCTCGGCGAGCGGGTGGTGGTCGCCAACTCCGCACCCTGCGGCGCCTGCTTCTTCTGCGGGCGGGGCCGCCCCAGCCTGTGCGAGGACCTCGTCTACCTGAGCGGCGCCTTCGCGGAGCGCCTTCGGGTGCCGGCCCGCATCGCGGCGCGGAACACGCTGCCGCTGCCGGCGGGCCTCGCGCCCGCGCGGGCCGCGATGGTGGAGCCGCTGGCCTGCGCGGTACGCACGGTCGAGCGTTCCGCGGCGGCGCCCGGCGACGTCGCGCTGATCCTGGGAGGCGGCGTCCAGGGCCTCTTCCTCACCGCGCTGCTGGCCCGGCGCGGCTGCCGCGTCATCCTCTGCGACCCGCACGCCGACCGCCGCGAGCGGGCGCTGCGCTTCGGTGCCGCGGAGACCCTGCCGGCCCCGCGGGACGCCGCCGCGATCGCGCGCCTGCGCGCCGCCACGCCGGGCGGCCGCGGCGCGGACGCGGTGTTCGAGGCGGTCGGCCGTCCGGAGGCCTGGGAGGCCGCGGTCGCGCTCGCCCGCCCAGGCGGCGAGGTGAGCTTCCACGGCGGCTGCGCGCCGGGGACGACGGCGTCGCTCGATACCTTCGCCCTTCACTACCTCGAGGTGACGACGCGCGGCTCCTATCACCATACGCCCGACACGGTGCGCGCCGCATTGGCTCACCTGCGCGATGGAGACGCGCCGTATGACGAGCTCCTGGGCGACCCCATCGGGCTCTCTGACGTTGCCCGGGCGCTCGCCGAGGGCGGCCTCAAGCGCCCCGTCCTGCCCTGAGCCTGAATCCACCGATCTGTTCCAGATGGGCCGCGGGTGCGGCCTTGCAAGGGCGATCGCGCCGATGTGTCCTGCACCCGCCGCTGGCCGTGCGATGCGCCATCGGCGGCGCGATTACGGCTGCAATCGGTGGATTCAGGCTGAGCTGAGCGCCGGCGGCCGGGTCGGCGCTCGTCCGCCCGCCGCCGCCGTGTTACTCGGGCGGCGAGGGCGGTGGCGAAACGGCGGCGGCGCTACTTCACGCGCTTCATGAGCTTTCGGATCTGGTCGAACTGCGTGTTCTCGTCACGCAGCCGGACCAGCTCCTGCTCCTGGCGGCGCACCAGCCCCCCCAGCTCGTCCAGCGCCGAGAGCGCGCGGCCGAGCACGGCCTGGGCGTCGCCGGCGCCACCGGCCGGCCTGCCCGCCCGGCGCGGCCTGCCCGCCCCGCGCCGCACGCGCGGCTGCAGCGTGGCGCCGCGCTGTCGCGCGACGCGGTAAT
>JAWVEW010000253.1:0-9938 GCA_033856495.1 Miltoncostaeaceae bacterium
CTCTACCTCGCGGACTCGATGGGGGAATTGGAGGAGGTGCTGGGCGGGTTCTTCGCCGCCGTCGACGACGACACCCCCGCCAGGCTGGCGCTCGCCGCCTGAGCGGCGCCTCAGCGGCGCTCGCTCTCCTCGATCAAGGTTCTGGAGCCCGCCTGCCGGGTCAAGAGGGCGGTGGCGGAGCCGTCCGGGTGGACGTCGATGGCCTCCAGTGCCGGGGGTGCCGGGGTCGGCCCCGAGATCGGCGCCGGGGGCTCCCAGCGCCCGTCCCGCCACGTCGCGCTCTCGAGGCCCCAGGTGAACGGGTTCCGGCCGGGCTGCGCCGTTGCTCGCCGCCAGACCGCGGTCACGGCACCCGACGGCGACGCCGTCAGCCGCACGCCGCCGAAGGGCGTCGAGGGACCGATGTCCGGCACGAACTCGGGCCGCGGCTCGTTCAGGGCCGGCGCGGCGGCGATCTCGACCGGCGCGCCCCACCCTGCGCCGGCCCGCCGGGCCGCGGCCAGCAGACGGGCATTCCCGCCCACGACCCGGTTCCATGCGATGACGGCGTCGCCGCCCGGCGACATGGCGAGCGCAGGATCGTCCACCGCGTCGACCCGTCCCGCCACCGTGATCGGGGCGGTCCACCGCCCGGCCGGGGTCCGGCTCGCGGCGACGACCGGGCGGCCCGTCGTGTGGCGGTGCTTGCCCTCGCTCATCCATGCCACCATGGCGCCGCCGCGACCGTCGACGGCGACGCGCAGGTGCGACGTCGACTCCGACGGGCGCGACAGCAGGACCGGCGACGACCAGCGACCCAGCGGGGCGTGCGTCGCCACCAGCGCGGGGCGGTAGTCGCCCACTCCTGCCACGGACCAGGTCACCGCGGCGTCACCGCCCTCGCCGATCGCCACCGCGAGCTCGCCATAGGGGAACTGTCCCTCGTGCGCCACGGTCACCGGATCCGAGAAGGGGCCCCCGCCCCGGCGGCTGGCCGCTTGGACCACCGCCCGCCTGATCGCCGGGTCGTAGGCCTGCCAGGCGGCGACCGCGTCGCCGCGACGGTTGACCGCCACGTCGACCGCGGAGAGACGGGGGACGACGCGCGAGACCGCGACCGCCGCAGACCACCGGCCCGCAGCCGATCGGGTCGCGCTCATGAGGACCGTTCGGTTGCGATCGTTGACCAGCCAGAGCGCGAGCGCGCGGTCCGACCGGTCCACCGAGAGCCAGGTCAGGGACACCGGGAACGGTCCGGACGGCCAGAGCAGGTGGGGCCGCGAGAGCGCGCCGCCGGGCGGCGCTTCGGCGGCCTCGAGCGCGGTGGAGCGCGCGCCGGTCGCCCAGAGCGCGGTCGCGCCTCCCCGGGAATCGAGCGCGACGGCCACGCCCCGCGACGCGGGGATCACGGCGATCGTCGCCGGCGCACGCCATGTTCCGGATGCGTCACCGGACCGGGCGCTGCCCTCGTCGCAGCCTCCCAGGCCCGCCAGGACCGCCGCCGCCCCGGTCGCCGCAATGGCCGCCATCGTCCAGTGCCTCACGGAGCCTCCGTCCTCGACGCGGAATCGACCCGTCGCCCCAGCGCCGCCCGCACCTGCAACGGGGTGGAGCCGGTGCCCCGGAACTGCGCCCACGCCAGGATCGCCCCGCCGGACCGGGCCGCCAGCGCCGGCGAGTTCGCCTTCGAGGACCCCGCGACGGCGCGCGCCGGCGTCCACTCCTGACCGGGCCGCCAGGAACGAAGCTCGAGGCCGCGCGGCGTGCGAAGCACCAGCAGGAGCCCGCCCGTCCCGTCCGTCTGCAGCGTCGACCAGCCCGCGAGGCGGCCTCCCAGCAGCCGCGGCGGCGAGGGCGCTCCGTCGGGCCCCAGCGTGGCGAACGCCGGTCCGGTCACGCGGTTGAAGACGGCCACGGCGGTCCCGTCGCCATCGAGCGCCACGGTGGCCTTGGGCCACAGGAGTGTCCCCATCGGCGGCGGCGGGGCGTCGGGGTCGAGCGCGCGCGGCGCGCTCCAACCTCCGCCTCCCCGGCGGACCGCTCCCGCCACCTGACCGGAGTCCCCGCCGGGCGTGGGATCCCCCAGGTTGCCCCAGACGGCTGCCGCGCGCAGCCGGCCGTCGACGGCGATCACCGCGCCGCCCGGCGCAATGCGGAGTCGCCCGGATACGTCGGCGGGCGCCTCCCAGGCCCCTCCCGCAGGGCGCAGCGCCGCGCGAACGACGTAGAACTGCCGTGGCCCCGACGCCGGCGCAGGATTGAGGCGGCGCGCAGACCAGACGACCCCCGCGGCGCCGGAGGGGTCGAGCGCAAGCCGGACCTGGACGGCGATCCCGCCCGCGTCCAGACGCCCGACCGGCCCCCACGGGCCCCCCGGGCGCCGGCTGCGGAACTCGACCCACGGCCCGCGCGGCCACGCCGCGAGCGCCGTGCCGTCGCGGGCGATGGCGACCTGGGGCTCGGCCGCGTCGCGGCTGTTCCGCGACGGATCCGAGACCGTCTCCAGCGGCCCCCACTCGCCGCCGGCCGTCCGCCGCCGCGCCACGATGACGAAGCTCTCGCCGGCGCGGCCGCGAAGCACGCCGGCCGGCGCGCCGCTCGACAGCCGCAGTCGCATCGTCACCATGCGGTCGGACCGGCGCTCGCGCCAGACGACGATCCCGCCGCCGCCGGCGTCCATCGCGGCTGCCGGCCGGCTGGCGACCGCCCCGGCGCTCGACAGCGTCTGGGCGGGGCTCCATCCGCCGCCCGCGGCGTGCGTGCGTGCGTCCAGGCGCGCGCCCTGCAGCCAGGCCAGCAGCGCGTCGCCGCTCCCGGACACCGCCACCGCGGGGCTGGCGAAGGTGGCGAAGCGATCGGACAGGAGCTCCGCGGGACCCCACTGGAGCGGCGGGGGCGCCGCCGTCGCGGGGCCCTCGCGCAGCAGGGTCGCCGCGACGGCACCGCCGGCGGCGGCCAGGAGGGCCGCTGCGAGGAGCAGCCGCGCCGGCCGCCCGCCCGCCCAGCGCGCCGGGCCGACGCCGCGCGGGCGCCGGCGCTCGAGCACCGCGGCGCGGGCCCGCGACGTGCTCTCCTCGCCCGGCTCCGGAAGCGCCGGGCGGGCGTCCCGCAGACGCCGCTCAAGATCGCTCGGCATCGGTCACCTCCATCCGCTCCCGAAGGTCCGTCAACGCTCGCGCCAGACGCGAGTGGACCGTCCCCAGCGCCACGCCGAGCAGCTCGGCGATCTCACCGGGCGCCAGGTCCAGCCAGTAGCGCAGGACGATCACCGCGCGCCGGTCCGGCGCAAGGGCGCCCACCGCCCGGGCGAGGCCCGGATCGGCGCCGGCGGGCGGCTCCCACTCGACCGCGATCTCCTCCGCGCGCTCCAGGGGGACCAGCCGCTCCTCCGAGCGCAGCCAGTCGATCGCGCGGTTGACCACGATCCGGTGCAGCCAGGTGGCGAAGCTCGAGCGTCCGTCGAAGCGGCCGAGCCCCCCGAGGGCGCGCACCACCGCATCCTGCGCGACGTCGTCGGCCGCCGCCCGACGCCCGGTGATGGCGTACGCGCGCTGCCACGCCGTGCGCCAGTGGCGGTCGAAGAGCGCCGACTCGGCCGCCTGCGAGCCGGCGCGAGCCGCCGCCACCAGTGCCTCGTCGGTCTGCGTGAGCGAGTCCACGTCGGCTTGGACGGCGCCGGGCGCCGTCTGCGTCCCGGGCCGGTTCCGATTCTGCTCCCCCTGCCGTGGCCGCCATACCCGGCCCCGAAGGCGTCGGGCCGCGCGACGCCTACAGTTCACCGTACCGGCGATGGCGCGGCGCGGCGGCGCGCCCCGGCCAGCCGGACCCAGCGAGGGAGCGCGCATGAACATTCGGTCCGGGTCCTCTCGGCGCATCGCGAGGGCGCTGACCCTCGCCGCGGCCGGCGCAGTCGCGACGACGCTCGCGGTCCAACCCTCGGCCGCCGCTCCGGCGGCGGGCGTCGCCGCCAAGGCGCGGCTGGCGAGCTTCGACTCCTGCGTCGACCTGCTGACCACCGTCAAGGCCCGGGTGCTGCCGCTCGTCGGCCCCTACGGCGTGTCCGGCTACACCGGTCTCGCCGTTCCCCCGGCGAGCGTACGTGGCGGGCCCGCGGACGTGCTGATGCCGTCGCTGGCGCCGGCCCCTCCGGCCGCGCCGGCCCCGGCCACCGCCCCGGCCACCGCCCCGGGCACGGCGACCGAGCCCGCTCCCCAGGAGGGCGTCGACTACTCGGGCACGAACGTGCAGGAGGCCGGCGTCGACGAGCCGGACATCATCAAGACCGACGGCCGGCGGGTCTTCGCGATCGCCAACGGCAAGGTCCAGGCCCTGACGGTCACCGGCGGCGTCCCGCGGCTGGTCGGCACGCTGGCGCTGCCGGACGTCGCGCCGTCCGAGTTGCTGCTCTCGGGCGACCGGCTGGTCGTGATCGGCACCGGGCCGCCCACCGTCCCCCCGCCGCCGGTCCCGGACCCGCAGCCCGTGCCGCTACCCGGTCCCGTCACCACCGTCGCGCCCCCACCGGCGTCGGCCCCGCCGCCCGTCGTCATCGGGCCCTCCCCGCCGTCCGGCAGGCTGATCGCTCCGGGGTACCCCGGCATCTACCCCTACGTCCCGCCGGCCACCGTGCTCGCCGAGGTCGACGTCGCCAACCCGGCGGACATGCACCTGGTCTCCAAGGCCACGTTCGACGGCACCTACGTCAGCGCCCGCCTCACCGGCACGAGCGCGCGGGTCGTGATCAGCTCGTCCCCCCGCGAGATCCCGCTCGTCGCCCCGGCGACGCCGGACCCGACGGGCGAGCTCCAGTCGACGGACGCGAACCGGGCCGTCGTCGCCGCGACGGGAACGCGGAACTGGATGCTCCGCTACAAGCTCGAGAGCGCGAGCGCCGGCCAGCTCGCCGAGGGCCGCGCCGTGCCCTGCCGCGCCGTGAGCCGCCCTCGCCAGTTCTCCGGGCTCGGGATGCTCAGCGTGCTGACGCTCGACCTCGCGAAGGGCATGCGCATCGCCGACTCGGAAGCGATCATGAGCGACGGGGACCTGGTCTACGCGTCGCCCAAGAGCCTGTACGTGGCGACCCAGCGCTGGATCGACCCGGCCGTCTCGCTCAGCCCGGACCAGGTCGGGCGGCTGTCGACGCTGATCCACCGCTTCGACATCTCCGACCCCCTGCGCACCACCTACCGCTCGAGCGGCGCCGTGCCGGGCTCGCTGCTGAACCAGTTCTCGATGTCCGAGGCCAACGACAACCTGCGCGTTGCGAGCACCGATGAGCCGTCGTGGTGGGGCGGCACCCAGCCGGGCGGCGCCGAGAGCAGGGTCACGGTCCTCGCGGACGAGGGCGGCTCGCTGGCCCGCATCGGGCAGGTGGGCGGCCTCGGGCAGGGCGAGCGGATCTACGCCGTCCGCTTCCTGGGCGACCGCGGCTACGTGGTCACCTTCCGCCGCACCGACCCGCTCTACGTGGTGGACCTCTCCGACCCACGCAATCCGGTGGTGAGGGGGGAGCTGAAGATCCCCGGCTACTCCTCCTACCTGCACCCCGCCGGCGGCGACCTGCTGATCGGCGTCGGCCAGGACGCCACGCCCGAGGGGCGCGTCACCGGCACCCAGATATCGCTCTTCGACGTCGCCGACCCCGCCCGGCCGCAGCGGCTGCAGCAGCTCACGCTGGGAGCCGGCTGGTCCGAGGCCGAGTCCGACCACCACGCGTTCCTCTTCTGGGCGCGCACCGGTCTGCTCGTGCTCCCGGTCACCTCCTACGGCAGCGTGCCGAGCCCGCAGGGCGGGGCGCCGGCGCCGCCGTTCCTCGGCGCCGTGGGCGTCCGGGTGAGCCGGGAGGCCCTGACCGAGGTCGCGCGCATCACTCATCCGGCGCCCACGGCCCCCGACTGGTACGGCCAGCCCTCCCTGCGCCGGTCTCTGGTCATCGGCGGGTCGCTGCTCACGCTCTCCGACGCCGGCGTCAAGGCGAGCGCGCTGGACACGCTGGCCGACCGCGCCTGGGTGCCCTTCACCAACTGACCGGCCGGGGCTCCGGGCCGCCCGCCCGGAGCCCCTCCGGCCCTGCCGCTACTCGTCCCAGGTTTCCACGGAGACCTGGCGGGTCACCAACCCGCCGCGGATGTCGAGGATCGTGTTGACCACGACCAGCTGGCCGGTCGGGCACGTGCAGGTGAGCGTGAACGCGGCCCGGTCCTGGCCCACCACCTCGTTGCTGACCGTGTGGGTCAGCTCGGCCGGTGCCTCCCGGGAGAGGGCCACCAGCGCGTCGCGGCCCGTGATGCGGCCCGGCGCGCCTGGAGGCGTCCTGACGCTGTAGCTGATCGCCTCCACGTCCTCCGCGAGGAGGGCGCCGAGGGCCTCGTGGTCCTGTCACTCGATCGCGCGGGTCAGGGCGGCCAGGACGGTGTCGGGCGGAGCGATGGTGGCCATGGTGTCTCCTCTCCGAGGGGCTGTCGCCGAGGGTCGGTCGGCTGTCCGCGGGTCCTCTCGCGGCCGCCGCCGTAAGATCCGCCCGCTGACGATCCGAGAAGGGTCGATGAGCGATCGCGACGCCGAGGACGATGCGCTGCTCACCGCCGGCCGGCACGCCGAGCTGCTGGCCGCCTATTACCCGGTCATCGTGGCGCGGCTGCGCCTGCGTCTGCGGGAGGACGACGCCTACGAGGTCGCGCATCGCGTCGTCGAGCGCTTGCTGGGAGAGGCCAACCGCGGCGTCCGCTATCGAGTCCCCTACCGGGTCGTCGTCCACAGCATCGTCGGCTGGAAGCTGCGGGAGCACTTCGGCGAGCAGGGCCCCGACCCGCTGCTCGTCGACCCGGAGGCCCCCGACGACCCGCTGGCGCGGGCCGCGGAGCGGGTCGGGCTCGAGCAGATCCTCTCCGGCCTGCCGGCGCGCGAGCGCGAGGTGCTCGCGCTGCGTTACCTGGACGGCCGCGAGATCGTCGAGATCGCGGACCAGCTCGGCGTGACCCGCAACGCGGTGGACCAGGCGCTCTTCCGGGGGCGCCGGCGCCTGAGGGAGCTGCTGCGTGCCTGAGACCGACCGGCTGCTCGACGAGTACGCCGCCCGCTTCGCGCGCGGCGGGAGCCCCGACGCCCGCGACTACCTGGCCCGGGCCGGCGCGGGGGCGCACGAGCTGCGCGAGCTGATCGACGCCTTCCTGATCGCCGCCCCGCCGCCGGCGCCGGGGGAGGAGGCGCTGGCCCTGATGACGGCCTGGGCCGCCGGGAAGCCTCCGCTCGCGGAGCTTCGCCGCCGGCGCGGGCGCCTCCGCGACGCGGTGGTCGACGCCATCGTGGAAGCCCTCCGCATCGACCCGGCCCGGCGCGCGCGCGTGGCCGGCCACTACCAGCGGCTGGAGTCGGGCCTGCTCGACCTGAGGCGGGTGGACCCGCGCGTGCTGGGCGCGATCGCGGGCGCCATCGGCGCCACCGTCGACGACCTCGCCCGGTGGGGGCCCCGCCTTCGGGCAGAGCCGGTCCTGATGGCGCGGATGGAGATGCTCGCCCCACCGCATCCCGCCGACGAGGTGGACCTGCTCTTCGGCGTCGCCGGCTGATCCGCAGGTCAGCCCGGCGCGCGCAGCCCGGCCAGCTCCTCGCTCAGCGCCCACAGGCGCCGGCGCGCCGCGGCGTCGTAGGCCTGCGCATCCGCGCGGGCCTCGTGCAGGCCGTCGAAGTAGCGGCCGGTGACGCCCGCCAGCTCCGGCGCCACCGCCAGCCGCAGCGTCGCGGCGACGCCCTCCTCCAGCGTGCTGAGGGTGTAGCCGAAGGTCTCGTCCACCATCTTCGTCGGCATCAGCGAGGCCGGGTGCAGCGCGGTCACCGTCACCTCGCCCGCGGGCAGCCGTCCGGCGAGCTCGAACGTGAACATGATCTGGGCCAGCTTGCTCTGCGCGTAGGCGCGCATGCCGTCGTAGCCGCGCTCGAGCATCGGGTCGTCCAGATCGAGCGCGCGCTGGCCGGCCGAGGCGACGTTGACGACACGCGCCGGCGCCGAGCGGCGCAGCAGCGGCAGCAGGCGCATCGTCAGCAGGAAGGGCGCCAGGTAGTTGACCGCCAGGCGCAGCTCGTGGCCGTCCCGGCTCAGCTCCCGCCCGGCGCCGCGACGGCCGGCGCCGACGCCGGCGTTGTTGACCAGCACGTCGAGGCGCTCCTCGCCGGCCGCCACCTCGTCGGCCAGGCGCCGCACGTCCTCCAGCGACGCGAGATCGGCCCGGTACCCGCGCAGCCGCTGGCTGCCCGTGGCGGCGTGGATCTCCTCCAGCGTCGCGGCGATCCTGCCGGGGTCGCGGCCGTGGACCAGGACGTTCGCGCCGCCGGCCGCGAGCTCGCGGGCGAGGCGCCGGCCGAGGCCGTCGGTCGCACCGGTCACGAGGACGGCCGGCGGGGAGCTCACAGCAGCGCTGCGGCGACCCGGCTCAGCAGCGCCAGATGCTCGGCCGGCGGTCGCGGCGGGCTGCCCTCGGTGCGCACGGTGAGGTGCGTGACGCCGAGCGCCTCCCAGCTCGCGGCGTCGGCGGCCCACCGCTCCTCCGGCAGCGCGTCGGCCCGCAGCCAGACCTCCACGCCGACCTCGCCGCGGGGCCGGCCGACGGCCGCGAGTGCGTCCTCCAGGTCCTGCATGAGCGCGAGGAAGCGCTCGCGATCGGCCTCGTACCCGTTCTGGAGGTTCAGCAGCCAGCCCTCGCCCCACTCGGCGACCCGCCGGGCGGCGGCCTGCGAGTGGCCGCCGATCCAGAGCGGCGGCGTTCGGACGGGCGGCGGGTTGAGGCCGACGTCGCGGAACCGCTCGCCGTCCACCTCCGCCCGCACCGTCTCACGTGTCCAGAGCTCCCGCAGCACGCCGAGCTGCCGATCCATGCGCCGGCCGCGGCGGTGGAACGGCTGGCCCAGGGCGGCGAACTCCTCCTCGGCCCAGCCGACGCCGACGCCCGTCCGCAGCCGCTGCCCCGAGAGCAGGTCCAGCGTCGCGATCTGCTTGGCGGCCAGCGCGGTCTGGCGCTGGGGGAGCACCAGCACGCCGAGGGCCAGCTCGATGCGCTCCGTGACGGCGGCGAGGTGGCCCATCAGCACCATCACCTCGTGGAATGGCTGGCCGGCGTAGATGCCGCGGCTGCCGACGACGTGGTCGAAGGCGAGGAGGTGCGCGAAGCCCAGCCGCTCCACCTCCCTGGCGAACCCCCGGATCGTCACGGGGTCCGTGCCGATCTGGTTCTGGGGAAAGACGACGCCGATGCGCATGCGGCCTCCAGGGCTCCTGATCGACGGGCGCCGACACTGTGGCAGCAGCGGTCCGGGTGCGGCCCCGTCCCCAGGTCCAGCCTAGGATGGCGCCAGTGGAGGAGCTCAGCCGTCCCGAGATCGACGCCTTCCTGGGCGAGGAGCTGGTCGGGCGGATCGGCTGCCACGCCGGCGGCGAGACGTATGTCGTCCCGGTGATCTACGCCTACGACGGCGCGAGCCTCTACGTGTACTCGGTCGAGGGCAGGAAGCTCGCCATGATGCGGGCGAACCCCGAGGTCTGCTTCGAGGTCGACCGGTACGAGGGGCCGGGCCGCTGGCGAAGCGTGATCGCGTGGGGCCGGTTCGAGGAGCTCGCGGAGGAGGATGCCGAGCGCGCCCGCTCCCTCCTCGCTGCCCGCTTCCCGTCGTCGGGCGCGGGCCCGTCCCGCCAGCCGCCCCGCGGCGACGGCCGCCCGGCCGTCGCGTTCCGGATCAGGGTTCGCGAGGCGAGCGGTCGCCGCAAGCGGCCGGACGGCCCGGCCCTCAGCCCACCTTGAGGGCGGTGATCATCCCGGCATCGGTGCCGTTGGCGCCGGTCACGTGGGCGAGGATGTGGCAGTGGAAGAGCCAGACCCCGTCCTCATTGGGCGTGAAGGCCAGGTCGTAGGCCTCGCCCGGGGCGACGTCCTGCGTGTAGCGCTCGAACTGGGCGGCGAGGGGGACCT
>JAWVEW010000254.1:0-3066 GCA_033856495.1 Miltoncostaeaceae bacterium
GCCCGGGACCCGCAGGAGCAGTGGGCGGGGGAGGCCGGCCTTGCCGCGTTCACCACCTTCGTCGCAGCTGAGGAGCGCGGCCAGAAGCCCCTGTGTACCGGAGCGACGTCCCGCTCATGGTCTCGCCCAAGGGGGTCGGGGGGCGCCGGCGCGGGGCGCTCGGGCCGGACGAGCGCCCCCGGCTCGACGAGGCGCTGCGCATCCCGCTCGATCCCGCCTGACGGCGGAACGCCTTCGGCCGGGGCTGGTGCGGGCGCTGGGCGCCGGGCGTTGTAGCGTAGGACGCGGCCGCGCCGGCCACCGTCGGGGGCCGTACCCGGGGGGGCGGCGATGCTGAGCTACCGCTTCACGGAGGAGCAGGAGGCGCTGCGCCAGATGGTGCGCGACTTCGCGCAGGCAGAGGTCCTGCCGCTGGTCGAGGAGGCGGAGCGCACCCAGACCTACCCTCGCCACCTGCTTCCGCGGCTGGGCGAGTTGGGGCTCCTCGGCATCATCTTCCCGGAGCGCTACGGCGGCGCCGGCGCCGACAAGGTGACCGAGTGCGTCTTCATCGAGGAGATGTCCAAGGTCTGCGCCGGCATCACGACCGGCGTGAACGTCCACGTGGACCTGGGCACCTTCCCGATCCTCGAGTTCGGGACGGAGGAGCAGCGCGAGCGCTACCTGCCGCGCGCGATCCTCGGCGAGATCGTCGGGTCCTACGCGATCACGGAGCCCACGGTGGGCTCGAACGTGGCTGGAATGCTCACCAGGGCCGACCGGCGCGACGGCGGCTACCTGATCAACGGCCGCAAGATGTTCATCGGCAACGGCACCTTCTGCGACTACTGCCTGGTCGCCGCCTACACGGACCCGACCCGCCGCGGCGCCGGCATCAGCGTGTTCATCGTCGACAGCGACACGCCGGGGTTCCGGGTCGTGCGCAAGCTGGACAAGATGGGCCACCGCTCCTCGGAGACCGCCGAGCTCGCCTTCGAGGACTGCTGGGTGCCGCAGTCGGCGCTGCTCGGCGCCCGGGAGGGAGCGCTCTCGGCCCTGATGGGCGCCCTCGTCAGCGGACGGGTCTCGCACGGCGTGAAGTCGGCCGCGATCGCCGAGGCGGCGTTTCAGGCCGCCTGCGCCTACGCGGCCCAGCGCACCGCCTTCGGGCGGCCGATCGGGAAGCTGCAGTCGATCCGCTTCAAGCTGGCCACCATGGCGACCCGGGTCGAGGCCGCCAAGGCCCTGGCCTACCGGGCGGCCTGGCTCTATTCCGTCGGCAAGCCCTGCGCCCGCGAGGCGTCGATGGCCAAGTACTACTCGGCGGAGGTCGCCGACTACGTTTGCCGGGAGGCGGTTCAGATCCACGGCGGCTACGGGTACGTTCGCGAGTACGCCGTCGAGCGCCTCTACCGCGACGCGCGGCTCACCTCGATCAGCGAGGGCACAAGCGAGGTCCAGCAGCTCATCATCGCTCGCGAGCTGGGGCTCTAGGGAAGCGGAGGAGGGACCACGTGATCCGACTGCTCGTGCTCTACTCGGCCGGCGACCGCGACGCCTCGCCGCGCATCCGCGCGGCGGCGCGGGGCCTCGCCGGGCTGCCGGGTCTCATCGTCGTCAAGGGCAGCGGCAGGCCTCAGGTGGTGGGCGAGGGCGCCGATCCGGGGCCCGCGGTGGAGCTGGGCTTCGAGACCGCCGACGAGATGCGCGCCGCGCTGGCGAGCGACGCCTGGCGGCGGCTCGCGGAAGCCGGCACCGGCGAGCCTCCCACGCTGCGCGCCTACCACGTCGACACCCTCGCCCTGGGCGGCGCCGCGCGCGGACAGGACACCACCGACATCGACGTGGGCGAGCACGAGTTCCTGGACCTGGAGCCCGCCGAGCCGATCTCGAACGAGCTCGTCCTGCCATCGCGCGGGGTCCCCCCGGAGGACGAGGCCGCCTAGGGGGAACCCGCGCGGAACCCGCCACTAGCAGCCGGTCTGGGGCTCCGGCGCCGAGGTGGGCTGGGCCTCGAGCGTGACCTTCACCTGTCGGGAGCTGCCGTCGGCGCCCGTCACGGTGAAGGTCACCGTGGTCCCCGGGGCAGCGGCCGAGACGGCCTGCTGGAGATCGCCCATGCCGGAGATCTGACGGCCGTCGACCGCGGTGATGACGTCGGCGCCGGCGCAGGCCGCCGCGCCCGGCGTCGTGCCTGCCCCTGAGGCGCTTCCGGCGCGCAGCCCCGCCTTCGCGGCCGGCCCTCCGGCCACGATGCCGGTCACCACCGCGCCCCGGTCCGGTCCGCTGCCGGTCTGGGCGGCGACCTGCGCGGCGTCCGCGCCGCTGATCCCGAGCCAGGCATGGGCGACCTTGCCGCCCCGTTCCAGCTGGTCGACCACGCGCCGTGCGGTGTCCACCGGGATCGCGAAGCCGACGCCGACGTTGCCGTCGACCCCCGAGTCGGCGATCTGGGCCGTGATGCCGATCAGGCGGCCGCGATCGTCGAGCAGCGCCCCGCCGGAGCTCCCGTGGTTGATGGCGGCGTCGGTCTGGATGGCCCCGCTGATCGTGAAGCCGTTGAGGGCCTGGATCTGGCGGCCGAGCCCGGACACGATCCCGACGCTGGCGCTGCGGTCGTAGCCGAACGGGTCCCCGATCGCCATCACCCAGTCGCCGACGTGGAGGGCGGCCGAGGAGCCGAGCGGGACCGGGTGGAGCCGGCTCGCCGGCACGTCGACGTCCAGCAGGGCGAGGTCCGTCGAGTCGTCCCGGCCGACGACCTTCGCCGGCGCGGTGCTGCCGTCGGCGAACGCCACCGTCACCGTGCTCTCCCCGTCGATGACGTGCGCGTTGGTGAGGATGTGGCCGGACGCGTCGATCACGACGCCCGACCCCTGGGCCGATGATGGACCCGAGTTCGGGAATCCGCCGGACCCCCCCGCGCGCGAGGTGCCGGTGGCGCGCACCTCCACGATGCCGCCGCTCCGCTCGGCGTAGATCTGGCGCAGCGACTGCGGGCCGGTCGCGCGCGCGGCGGGGACGCTCGTCGCCGCCGCCGGAGCCGCGGTCTCCGGGCTCGCGGCGGCCGGCGCGGCCGCGGTCGGC
>JAWVEW010000255.1:0-2791 GCA_033856495.1 Miltoncostaeaceae bacterium
GGCGAGGCTCTCGGCGGCGCGGTAGGCGCTGGCGGTGGTCGCAGTCCCCACCACCGCCACGGCGACCAGCGCCCCGAGGACGACGCCGACGCCGGCGACGAGCCCGACCAGGAGCGTCCTGACGGAACGCGGCGCCCGGCCGGCTCGCTCCGCTCCCCGCGTCCCGTCCGCGGTCGGGGCCACCCCGTCGTCCGGAGCGGCCTGGGCGCGCGCCCCGCCGTCGACACCGCGGATCGGAGCGACCTTCATCGAACGGGCCTCTTCAGGAGGGCGGGCGGCACGGGAATCGGGCAGGTCGTTTGTACGCCAGCGCGGCTGACGCGACAAGCCCGCGCCGTCCCGGCGGGCAGGGCTAGGGTGTGTCCGACGACCGAAGGGGGCGCGATGGCGCGGCGGGCGACGGTGTCGATCATGGCCGGAGCGCTGGCGCTGCTGCCCCTGGCCGCCTCCGGGTGCGACGACGACCGGGCATCTCCCGAGACCAGCGTGACCGTGCCCGGCGAGCCGGGGGGCGGCGGGGGTACGGGCACCGGCGGGGGCGGAGGCAAGGGAACCGGGGGCGGCGGCGGTCGCGGCGCCGGCGGCGGCGGGGGCCAGGGCACCGGCGCAGGACGCTGACCGCCCCGGTCCCTCCCCTCCAGCTGCCGGCGCCTCACGCGCGCACCCCACCGCCCGGACTTCCGCGCGGGCTGCGTCCGGTGCCTGAGCAGCCCTCGCAGACCACCGGCAGCAGACCGAGGGGGCCAGGCTCCCAGATCATCCGCTGACCCCAGCACAGCGGGCAGTCCGCCCGCGGCTCCAGGCGATCACCGCGGGCGGCTGCGGTTCCCGGCCCGTGCGTCTCGCGCTCACGTTGCGTCGCCATCTCGCTTCCTCCCTCACGAGGGGCCTGCGGCCCCGTGTCCGAGGCCCGCAGGCTCCCGCCGCGGGCGAGATCCCGGCAATGGGGCGGACAGGCGACTGGGGGTGGGGCTAGCCGCAGCGTCCGGCCGGCTAGCCCCAGCAGCGCGACGCCGGCTGGCGGCAGCGGCTGTGGCGGGGTCGCTCCATTGGTGGGAGGGCCGCCGGCGCGGAGGCTGCCGGCATACCAACCGCTCGCCCCGAGGAGGGAACCGATGACCACCACCACCCACACGTCGCCCCGCGGCCCGCTCGCCCGCCGCCGCCGGCCGGGGCTCGCCCTCGCCGCCGGCCTGGCCGCCCTCGCGATGGCGGCTCCTGCCGCCGCGATCCGGAACGGCGACTACGAGCCGCCTCCGCCGCCGCCTCCGGCCGCGAAGGACTTCACGATCATGGGCAGCGTCGGCGTGACCGGCTGCGCCACCACCCCGGACCGCATCTCCATCACGGCCACCGGAGCCGCGCAAAGCGCGACCGTTCGCGCGAGCCTCATCTCCGGCGTCTGGCGCTACTCCATCACCAACCTGGCGCGGGGCACCTACACCGTCCGCCCGCAGCTCGACGCCGGCGTCTGCCCGTACGGCACCTGGATGCCCGTCAGCCGCGTGGCCAGCTCGCCGCAGGTCGCCACGAACCCGATCGCGACCGGGGTCAGCTTCACCTACGCGGCTCCGACCGCGATCACCCGGGTGCCGGCGCCGCTCGTCGCAGCGTGGCTGAACGGCGCCCTCGCCGGCGCGCAGCTGCGCCTCGACAACTACGGGCCGCAGCACGGCCAGAGCTTCCACGAGCCGAACGCCTCGTACGTGCGCTGGGCCGGGGCCACGCTTCCGTTCGACATCCCCGAGATCCAGTACGACCTCGACGCCTGCGGTCCGTGCCCTGACTTCGGCCAGGCGCGCTTCTACGTCAACGACGTCAACCTGCAGAGCCTCGGGGCCTCGTGGTCGTCGCCGGCCTTCACGATCGACGCGTCGTTCGAGAGTGCCGGCCGCGAGGTCAAGGGGTACCGCACCAACGACAGCTGGTTCGACTACCTCGACGTCGTCAGCGACAACCAGATGCCGGACGCGAACATCGACGACGCCCGCATCCGCGTGCGGCTGACGCCGGTGGCGGACGCGCAGGGACGGCTCACCTATGCGCTTTACGGCTCGCCGAGCTTCACCGGCACCGTCCAGGCGACCGGGATCTGCGACATCTTCGGCGTCGACATCTGCGACTTCGTCACCAACTACAAGGACCGGATCGACGGCCACATCGAGGGCTCCCTCTCCGGCCTCCTCGGCAGCTCGACGGCCCGCGCCGCGGTCGGCGACGCGCTCCGGCCCGTCCTGGCCGGGCTGGGGATCGGCGTCCTCAGGGGCGCCTACGTCGAGGGCGACACCATCGTCCTGGTCTCCTGAGCCTCACGCACCAGCCGAGCGCGACCACGGCCGGGGGCCACCGCCCCCGGCCGGCGCGCGCCGAGGAAGCGCGCGGCAGGATCGAGGACATGACCGACGCTTCGGCGATGGCCGGCCGCCCCGCCACGAGGCGCTGAGCAGGGAGGACGGTGCTGGCCCGGGGCTCACGCCGACGGCGCCGGCTGCCTCCCGACGCTGCCGGCCGTGGGGTGTCCGGCGGCCAGGCCCAATCGCGGCCACTGGGCGACGGGAAGCGCCACGCGGAACGTCGATCCCCGCCCCTCAGCGCTCCGGCACTCAATGGTGCCGCCGTGCGCCAGGACGATCTCCCGGGCGATCGCGAGCCCCAGGCCGGTGCCGCGGATCTGGCGCGCCTGGGCGCCCTCGGCGCGGTAGAAGCGCTCGAAGAGCCGCTCCTGCTCGCCCGGCGTCATGCCGATGCCCGTGTCCGCCACGTCGATCAGCGCCTGGCAGCCGGCCGCGAT
>JAWVEW010000256.1:0-3791 GCA_033856495.1 Miltoncostaeaceae bacterium
GCGCCAGGGCGCACGGCCCGAGTCGCCGGACGCGCCCCGGCCGGCGGTCGCGCCCGGGGCGGTGCCGGCCCGGGCCCGCAGGCGCCCGCTGGTGGGCCGCGAGCGGGAGCTGGGCCGCCTGGCGGAGGCCTGGCGCGGCGCGCAGTCGGGCGCCGGCTCGGCGGTGGCGATCAGCGGCGAGGGCGGTATCGGCAAGAGCCGGCTCGCCGGCGAGTTGCTGGAGCTCGCCCGCCGCGATGGCGCGCGCACCGCCGCCTGCGGGTCGCTGGATCTGGGCGGCGTGGCCCCGTTCGGCCTCTGGGCCGAGCTGATCCGGGACGTCGCCCGCGACCTGGATCCCCCGGCCGGCGCGGGCTGGCCGGCCGAGGCGGCGCGCCTGGCCCCAGAGCTCGAGGGGCGGGCCGACTGGAGCGCCGGCGCGCGCGCCCCGGTGGCGCCCGAGCTCGAGCGCGCACGGCTGTTCGAGGCGGTGGTGGCGCTCGCGGAGTGGGCGGTCCGGGAGCGGCCGCTCCTGCTGCTGATGGAGGACGTCCACCTCGCGGACGCGCCGAGCCTCGAGCTCGCCGGCTACCTCGCACGACGCATCGCCGGCCAGCCGCTGCTCATGGTCCTCACCCGGCGCGACCTGCCGGCGCGAGCCGAGGTGGACGCGCTGCTCCACGCCCTCCGCGGCCGCGGCGTGCTCGCCGACGAGATCGCCCTGCGCCCGCTGCCGCCGGACGCCATCGGCCGGGTGGTCCGCGGCGTCGCCAACCTGGACGCCGAGGACGTCCGGCGGATCATCGCCGCGTCGGAGGGCAACCCGCTGCTGGCGGTGGAGAGCGCCCGGGCGCTGGCCGGCGGCGAGCGGTCGTTGCCCGCCGGCGTCCGCGGCGCGGCCAGGGCCGCGGCGCGCGCGCTGGGCGAGGAGGCGCGCGCGGTGGCCGAGCTGGTCGCGGTTGCCGGCCGGGCGCTGGACCAGCGGGAGATCGAGGCCCTGCCGGTCGCCGACCCGGTCGGCGCCGCGACGGTCGCGATCGAGGCGGGGCTGTTGGTGGCCGACCAGGGGCGGATCGCGTTCCGCCACGCCCTACTGCGCGAGGCCGTCTACACGGACCTGCCGGAGCCGCGCCGAGCCGGGCTCCACGCGAGCGTCGCGCACGTGCTGGGCGTGCAGCCGGGACCCGCCTCGGTCGGCCGGGCGGCCGAGATCGCGCGGCACCTGCGGCTCGCCAACCGCGACGACCTCGCCGTCGAGCACCTCGCGAAGGCGGCAGCCGAGGCCCAGGCGGTCGGCGCCCTCGCCGAGGCGGTCGCCTTCCTGGAGGAGGCGCTGCGGCTGGAGCCCGACGACCCGCGGCTGCTGCTCGCGCTCGCGGAAGCGCAGGCCTGGCGCGGGAGACGGGTCGACGCCGCAGCGGCCCTGGCGGCAGCCCTCGATCGCATCGGGCCCAGGGCGTCGGAGGCATTGCTGGACGTCCACCTGCGTGCGGGACGCTGGTTCCGGGGGGCGCTCTGCGACCCTCGCGCGTCCCTGAGGGCCTACCGCGAGGCGCTGAAGCTCCTCGACGAGGGCCTTCCGGCGCCCCGCGAGCGCCGGGCAGCCGCCCTCGTGGGCGCCGCCTGGTGCGAGGCGGTGGCGGGAGACCTCGACGCCGCCGAGGCGCTGCTGGCGCGCTTCGAGGCGCTGCTGAGGGACGGCGGCATCGATCCCATCCTGGCCCACGACGCCGGCGCCGCGCGGGGCCACGCGCTCCTGCGGCGCGGCCGGTTCGTCGACGCCTGCGAGCCGCTGCTGTCGGCCGGCGAGGCGGCGCTGCGCGGCGGCCGTCCGGACCTCACCGGCGACTGCTGGTCGAACGCCGCGGCCGCCATGGCATCCGCCGGGAGGTTCGACACCGCCCTGGAGATCACCGACCGCGCGCTGGCGTCGATGCGCGAGAGCGGGCTCGTCGGCCTCGAGCTGGTGCTGCTCGCGGGGCGGGCGCACATCCTGGCCAGGCTCGGCCGCCTGCCCGAGGCCGCCGAGGACGCACGGGCCGAGCGGGAGCTCGCGGCACGCCTGGACGACGCTGCGCTCCGCGCGCTCGCCGACCACGACGCCGGGCTGATCGCGCTGGAGGCAGGCGACCATGGGGCCGCGGAGTCGCTTCTGGCCTCGGCCCTCCACGGTGAGGCGCCGCTCAGCAGGCCGCTGGTCCGGCTCGCGCGCGCCGAGGCGCTGCTCCGGCTGGGCCGCTGCGAGGAGGCCGAGAGCGAGCTGAACGCCACCGCGCTGGAGCCCGTCCGCCCGAGCGACTTCCCCGACACGCTGGTCGCGCGCCTGACGCGGGTGGAGGGCCTGCTGGCCGCCGCCCGCGGCGATCACGCCCTGGCCGCCCGCCGCCTGGAGCAGGCGGCCGCGATGTGGCGGCGGCGCGGGGCCGACGCCGACGCCGGCGAGCAGTGGATGACCAACATCGTCGACCTCGGACGGGCGCCGGTCGTCGGGCTGATCGAGCCCGCTCGAGAGCTGCGGCGTGTGATGGACGACATCGAGGCGCTCCATGCCGCCACAGCCTGAGGAGGCTCGGATGCTGAGGTTCAGCGAGAGCGCGGTCGCGGCCGCGAGCCCCCGCGAGGTGTGGAAGATCCTGCACGACCCCTCGCGCTTCCCCGATTGGTGGGCCGGGCTCGCCAGCATCGAGGACGTCGGCGCGGTCGGTGACGCCGAGACCCGCTTCACGGCCTACCTCGACCGGGCCGTCTACGAGGACATGGATCCCCGGCGGCCGATGGGCTACACGCTGCGCTCCCACGGGGACGGCGAGCGCGTCGTCGTCTCGTGCCTGGTCGCCGACATCGAGTTCGACTGGCGCCTGGAGCCGGTCAACGGCGGCCGCGAGACCCGGATCGACGTCGCGGTGGCGGTGCCCGAGCGGAGGGCGAACCGGTTCGAGCTCATGCGGCGGATCATCGACGACTCGATCCCGCGGCTCGTCCGCCTCGCCGAGGAGGCCGCCGCCTGAGCGGCAACGCCCGGCGTCGTCCGGGGCCGCTGCTAGGTTCGCGGCGTGGCCCGGGTCGGCGTCGGGGAACGCGAGCGGAGGGCGCGTCGCGCCCGCATCGCGCCCGACCTCCGCCGCTGCGCGGCCGAGGCGGCGGCGATCCCCGAGCCCGCCGAGCTCGAGGCCTACGGATTCCGGATGCTGGCCACCCCGGCGCTCGCGCGCGCCCCGCGCGAGCTGCTCGAGGACGCGGTGGCGGAGATCGCCGCGGCGCCGCGCGGAGGGCCGCTGCTCCAGGCGATCGCCGCGGCGGCGGCCCCGCCCGCGTCGAGCCTCGCCGCGGCCGCCGTCCGCAATCGCGGCGCCGGGGGTCCGGGGAGCTCCGCCGCCGCCGGCGTGGGGTCCCTGGCGCTGGTCCGCGCCTGGGCGGTGGCCGACGGGCCCGACGTGGGAGTGGTCTTCGCCTGTCGGCGCCCCGGCGACCCCAGGGCGCAGGTGCTCGGCTTCACCCTCGGCCGCCTGGCCGGCACCGTCCTCCTGCTCGACGGCGTCGTGACCCCGCCGCTCGACGACCCCGCGCTGCTCGCCCCGGCCGAGTCGGCGGCGGCGCGCGGCCGGTCCGGCGTCGAGGAGATCGTCCCCGAGCGGGCCGTCGCCCGGGTCGAGCAGGCAGCCCGGGGAACCCTGGCGGTCGGGCGACCGCCCACGCTGGGGGCGGCCCAGGCGCTCCTGCTGCTCCTGCGCGCCCGGCGCTCTGCGGGCGCCGAGCGCGTGCTGGCGGAGCTGCACCGGCTGGCCGTCCTCGGCGCTGTCGCCGCCGAGCCG
>JAWVEW010000257.1:0-3668 GCA_033856495.1 Miltoncostaeaceae bacterium
CGCATCGCCTGGATCGGCCCGCCGGCCCGCCGGCCCGACCCGGCGCCCGGTCAGTTCGAGCTCGGCGCGCGCTGTGTGGCGGAGGTGGACGGCGTGCGCCGCGAGGCCCGGGCGGTCGCGCTCGTCAGCCGGTGACCGTGGCCAGGGGCTCGCTCACGATCAGCCCGTAGACCAGATGGTCCGCGATCAGCACCGCCCGCTCCGAGAGCGGCCGCTCCTCCGCATGCTGCAGCCCGAGCGCCGGCGCCAGCACCGTCTGGAAGAACGCCCAGGTCGCCAGCCCGTAGACCGGGCCGACCCAGAGCCGACGGCGCAACGTGCGCGGCAGGAGGCCGAAGGCCGCACCGCCCATCCCCCCGTAGGCCCAGTGGGCCAGCTCGATCGCCGCCTCGCGCCGCTGGGGGGGGATCCGGGCGACCAGCGATCGGGCCGGGTTCCTGGCGATGTCCTCGGGCGGGGTGAGCTGGACCCAGCCCATCGCGGTCGCGAACTCGCGGATGCCCGTCATCGCCATCGCGCCCACGGTGCCCGCGGCGGCGCCCTGCAGCATCGACTGGGGGCGATCCGGGGTCTCGTTCCGTCCCATCGCCTCGAAAATCCCCATGCTCCGAGCCCTCCGCGCCGCTGACCGGGGCGCATACATACCCCTGGCGCTGGTGGGTCAAGCCCGGGCGCGCGCTCGACACGGCCGCCCGGGGACGTAACGATGCGCCGGTGAGAGCGCGCATGCCCACGGCCTCCGACACCCGGCGCGTGTTCGCCAGGCCGGAGGGCATCTGGTACCTGCGCCACGCGGCGGCCCTCTCGCGCTGGCCGGTGCTGGAGGAGCGCTGGGCGCTGATGATCGAGCACCTTCGCGTTGAGGCGGAGGCGCCTGGCCGACGGGAGGGGCCTTCGAATGCCGGAACCTGAGACCACGACCCCGGACACCCCCATGCCGCCGCCGGCGCCCGGCGAGGCACGGATCATGGAGTTCGTCTTCCCCTCCGACACCAACCCGCAGGGGAACCTCTTCGGCGGCGCCCTGGTCGCCTGGATGGACAAGGCCGCCGCCTTCGCGGCCATCCGGCGCTCGCACGGCAGCGTGGTGACGGCGGCAATCGAGGGCCTCACCTTCTCGGTCCCCATCCGCCAGGGCGACATGGTCGAGCTGGTCGGCGTGGTGGAGCACGTCGGCCGCACGAGCATGCGCGTGCACGTGCAGGTGTGGCGGGAGAGCCACCGCGGCGACCAGGCGCAGCTTGCCACCGAGGGCCGGTTCACGATGGTCGCCATCAACGAGGACGGCCGGCCGAGGCCGGTGGACCCGGGCTGAGCCCGCAGCGGGCGCCGGCTCAGTCGAGCGGGCGACCTGCCAGGCCGGCGTTGTACTGGGCGATCCAGGCCTGCACCGCATCGTCGTCGTCCGTGTCCACCTCGTCGGCGGCCAACTGCATGGCGATCCGCTTGGCCATGCCGAACCGCGTCGGGTCCCGTCCCGCCGCGGCGAACTGCTCGCGGAACTCCTCCAGCGCCCCCAGCGTCTCGTCCACCAACTCGGGGGCAAGGGCCTGCCGTCGCCCGCAGTAGCGCACCCAGCGTCCCAGCACCTCGGGCACGGCGGCCAGCGCCTCCGCGTCGAGGCTCACCCTGCGCGTGAAGTGCTCGAACAGGCAGAGCTCGACCAAGATCGGGCTCCAGCGAAGGGGCAGGCCGTCGCCGTAGTCGCAGCGGTAGTCGACCAGCGCATCGCAGATGAACCAGGCGCCCTCGTCGTGGGCGAGCTCCGCCCCCTCGGGGGAGGCGAGGAAGTCGGCCACGAGCGCCTCGCGCGCCTCGTCATCGAGCTCCGGCCGCGAGGGTCGCTCGGGCGCCGGCATCCCCCGCAGGCGGGCGCGCACGAGCGCGCGCATCCGGCGGAAGTCGTCGGTGACGGGCGGGTCCATGATGAGATCGGTCGCCTCCAGGGCCTGGGCGAGCAGACCTGCCGCCCGCCGCGGGTCCACCTCGGTCACCCTGATGTGGCGATCGCGGCCCCGCCATTGCTCGAGCATCTCCTGGAGGGGCGGCCCCGGATGCGCATCCTTCGCCATGTCCATGAGGTTGTGGTCGATGAGCACCGCGAGCGAGTGCTCGCTTCCGTCCGGATAGGCGAAGCCGGCGATGAGCAGGTCCTGGTCGCCGAAGTCGTCGCCGGCGAGCCAGGTGCCGGTCAGCGCCGCGCGACCGACCGCCGCGCTCCAGGCAGGCGCGCTGGGCCCCCGGGCGGCGAGCTGGCGCGCGGCGGCCGCGGCCTGCCTGGCGAGCGGCCCGGGCGCCACGCTGGCCACGGCCAGGAGCGCCGCCAGCCCGGCGCGGGTCCCCTGGCGCTGCGCGCAGCGCACCAGGCCGGCGCCCAACAGCTGCACCGGATCCCCGTCGCGAAGCGGCTGCTCGAGCATGCCGAGCAGCTCGCTGGCCCAGCACTCAGCGTGCAGCGGGTCCTCCTCGACGAGCAGCGCCTTGGCCGGGCCGCGCAGCACGGGGTCGAAGAGCTGCTCGGCCGAGCGATCGGCAACGTTCGGCGCCCGCGGGCGCCGGCGCGCCGGCCGTCTCCTGCTGCCCGCGGACCGGGACGACCCTCCACGACTGCTGCCCACTGCCGCCACCTCCGTCCGCCGTGGGCCGACGGGCGCGAATCTAGCGGCGGCGTCGGACGGGCCGGCGGGGACCGCCTCACTCAGTCAGGCCTGGAGGCCAATGACCTGCACGTCGCCCAGATGAGGGGCGAGAGCGCCGAGATCGTGGGGGTCTGCGGTGAGCACGGCGTCTCCTCGTCCGGCGGCGCTCGCAAGGACGCAAGCATCGATCGTGTGGTCGCAGCCGGCGCGCCCGAGCGCCACCCCGGCCGCGCGCGCCTGCTGCTCGTCGAGGGGGTCGACTCGGCAGCCGGCCAGGGCCGCGCCGAGGCGCGCCTGGCGCGCGCCGCGCCAGGCCTCTGCCAACGCCACAGCCGGCACCGTGGGCACCCGCCGCGCGCGGACGGCCGCCTTGTGCCAGGCCCAGGCAGCGCGATCGCCGCGCTCCAGGGCAACGAGCACGCCCGTGTCGTAGGTCAGCCCGAGGCGCTCGGCCACCGCGCCAGGGCCTGCTCCACCAGCTCCTCGGGGATGGTCCCGTGCTCGGCCTCGTAGGCGGCGACCGCCCGACGCGCCTGCTCGAGCAGGACGCGGTCCTCGACGGCATCGCTGACGAAGCCGCTCAGGTTGCCGCCGGCCAGCTCCCGCGCCTGGGCGAGGAGCTCGCTGCGAATCGTCACCGACACCTTCGTCGTCTCCACGATCGCAATCCTACCACGGTAGGATCATGGGCATCCGCCGCTCACCGGGTCATACACCGCAGGACCGAAAGCCCCGGGGACGTGAGCTCGGAGGGAACTCGGTGACCGCGCGGGCGGTGGGCGAAGCGTTGCGTCGGGCCCTCGCGAGCGGCTCCTACGTCGAGTTCGCGCAGCTCTACGCTCCGGACGCCTGCCTCGACGCGAGCCTGCGCGGCGGCCGCCATCGCGTCCGGGGGCCCGCCGCCATCGCGGCGGCGCTCGCCGGCTGGTGGGGCGAGCCGGCCGAGCTTTCGGAGTGGAGGGTCCGCCTGCACCCGGCCGGCCTCGAGCTCTGGGCCCAGTGGACCAGCTCCGCGGGCGCCTCCAGGAC
>JAWVEW010000258.1:0-5266 GCA_033856495.1 Miltoncostaeaceae bacterium
ACCGCGGATCAGACGGGGGTCAGCAACCCGCTGGGCCTCTCCATCAACAACGCCTTCGGCCGGCTCTGGCCCGCCAACGCGCCGTACGGGCTGAACGGGCCGGGCACCTCCTCGATCGACGACCCCGATGGACGGCCCCTGAAGGGTGCGCCGAACGCCAGCACCGGCGGCGTCTACCTCGGCGACCTCACCGGTCGGCAACCCGCGCAGATCATCCCTGGCCAGCTCGCCAGGGCCGCGGTCGGGACCGCCTTCCTCGGCCGAGCACCCGACGGCAGCACGCGCGCCGTGTTCGCCGTCGTCGTGGCCGACGGCAGCATCGTGCAGGAGCACACGGCCAGGGCGCTCGACGGGCTCGCGCCGGCAGGCACCGTCCAGCCGCTCGCGAACCGTCGCTGGAAGAAGGATGGACGGCACGAGGCCGCGCGCCACCCCGAGCGGCGCGTCACCCCGCGGCTCGGCGCGATCCTCAACTACGAGCCGGAGCTCATCCTCTACGTGAGCCAGCCGTTCGATGATTCGATCGAGGCCATCGGCCTCGAGGTGGGCGGTCCCGCGGGGAACGAGCTGTTCGTCCCCACCACGAGCCGGATCATCCGCTCGCGTGCCCTGGACCAGCCGGTCGACCTCACTCCGGTGCACGTCGAGACCGAGGACCCCAACTGGTCGAGCAACACCACGATCGAGGAGGGCTCGGACTTCTACGTCTGCAACCGGGGGAACGACACGATCGTCCGGATGCGCCAGGACGGCACCGTCGTGGCGGTGCGTCGAGTCCAGGCCGGGGGCCGCTCGATCGGGCACGCGCATCTGAACGGCATCGCCACCTCGTCCGACGGCTCGAGGATCTGGGTCACCTACGTGGGCAGGCTGCCAGGCTCCAAGGACCATCAGGGCGGCGTCATCGAGATACCCGCCTTCTGAGCGAGGCGAGCGGGGCACGCGAGACGAGAGCCGGCCCGGCGCTCGCGTTCCCCGCCGCTCTCTCCTCGGGTCCGCTCTGCGATCATCGGCGTCACGATGGCGGCGCTCTCGCAAGGTCCCGAGCGGAAAGGGCCCGCGGAGCACAACCTGCCCGTCCCGCTGACCTCCCTGGTCGGCCGCGCGCGCGAGCTCCTCGCCATCGGCGAGGCGCTGGGCAGAACCCGCCTCGTCACGCTGACCGGGCCGGGCGGGGTCGGCAAGACCCGTCTCGCCATCGAGCTCGCGCGTCGCCAGACGGCGCGGCGGCGCGACGGAGTCTGGATCGTCGACCTGACCGCGGCTCCCGGCACACCCGACGTGGCCGCGGAGACGGCCCGAACGCTGGACGTTCACACCCCGCCCGGACGAGCGGCGGATGCGTTGCGGAGGTACTTGAGGGACCGCGACCTGCTGCTCGTGCTCGACAACTGCGAGCACGTGATCGACGGGTGCGCCGAGCTTGCCACCGGCCTGCTCGGCTTCTGCGCCGATGTCCGGATCATGGCCACCAGCCGCGAGTCGCTGAACGTCAACGGGGAGACGGTGTGGAGATTGGACCCGCTCGGGGACGAGGACGCCCGCCGGCTGTTCCTCGACCGCGCCAGGGGCCGACTGCCGGACTTCATGCCGGACATGGAGACCGACACGACGATCGCGCAACTGTGCGCGCGACTCGATCGCCTGCCGCTGGGGATCGAGCTCGCGGCCGCCCGGGTCAGCGCGATGTCCCCTGCCGAGATCCTCTCCGGTGTCGAGGCCAGGCTCGGCGACCTCGCCGGCAGCGGGCGGCTCTCCCCCGCACACCATCGCAGCGTGCGCGCCGCGGTGGAGTGGAGCGCGCGGCTGCTCGATCCGGGAGAGCAGGAGGCGTTTCGCGCGCTCGCCGTGTTCGTCGGCGGCTTCGACGCCGCCGCCGCCCGCCCGGTCGCCGGGCTCTCGCTCGATCTCCTCGCGCGCCTGGTCGACAAGTCGCTGGTCGCGGTCGTGGAGAGCCGCGGCGGACGAACGAGGTACCGCCTCCTCGAGGCGGTGCGCGAGTACGCCTCCGAGCTCCTCGTGGAGGCGGGCGAGCTGGAGGCGGCGCGCGAACGCCATCTCCGCCACTTCTCGGCGCTCGCCGACTTCTCGCAGGCGGGCTGGCCGACCCCGCGTGCGCAGGCGGTCGTCGGCGAGCTGGCGGGCGACTACGAGAACGTGCGCGCCGCGCTGGAGTGGGCAGCCGCCTCCGATCCGTGCGCCGCGCGCCCCCTGCTGGGCCGGACGAAGGATCTCTTCCTGCTGCTCGCGGCGGCCGACGGGCGTCGCCTCACCGAGCTCTTGCTGGAGCGGTGCACCGCTCGCGACCGCGATCGAGCAGAGCTGCAGATCACGCTCGGTCTGCTTGCGATGGTCCTCGCGGACGTGGAAGCGGCGCGGAGTGCGCTGGCCGAGGCGCAGCAGCTGAGCGCGGAGCTGGGCGAGCGGGAGACCGAGGGCTGGGCTCACTGCTTCGCCGGACTGACCGAGACGCTCGGAGGCTCGATCGAGCCGGCTCGCCGCCATCTCGAGGCGGCGCGAGCGCTGCACGGCGAGTTGGGGGTTACGAGCGGGTGGGCGCGCGCGACGGCCGCGCTCGGCCTCACCTTCCTGATCACGAACGAGCCGGACCGGGCTCGAGAGCTGGTCGAGCGGGCCCTGGCCGTGGACGTCGCCGAGGAGGACGACTGGGGGCAGGGGCACTGCCACGTGTACCTCGGCGTCATCGCGGAGTCGACGACGACCGACCCGGAAGCGGTCACGTCGCATTACCGCGAGGCCGTCGACCGGTTCCGCCCTTTCCGGGGCGGGCCGCTGCTGCCGGCCGCCCTGATCGGCCAGGCCGGTGTGCTCGCGCGCCGCGAGCCGGCGAGGGCGCTGCGGGTGATCGCGGCCGCGTACGCGCTTCGAGACCGGACGGGCGCCGGTTTCGCGCCCTACTTCGGAGCACGCGCGGAGCGGATCCGGGCGGCGGCCGAGACGATGCTCGGCGCCGATGCGCAGCGCGTGTGGGCAGAGGGGGCGCGCATGGTGGTCGACGACGCGATCGCGCTCGCCTTCGGGACGCAGAGGCCGCGTCCCGCGCCGACCGGGGGGTTGAGCGACCGCGAGCAGGAGGTCGCCAGCCTCGTGGCGGACGGGCTCTCGAACAAGGCGATCGCCGCGCGGCTCCACCTCTCGGTTCGGACGGTGGAGAGCCACGTCCGCCACGCCCTGACCAAGCTCGGGCTCGTCAACCGCACCCAGCTCGCCAGATGGGTGCGCGAGCGGATTCAGTAGCGATTCCGCACGTCCGCTGATGATCGCGGGCCTGGCCCTGCCTAGCGTGCGACCCAGCCGCCGCGGCCGACGCCACAGGCGGGAACCGCAGGAGAGGGAGCGCACGATGGCCATCTGCCAGATCATCGAGAACACCGACCTGAGCCAGGAGCAGTGGGAGCAGGTCTCGGCCCACGTCCGCGCGACGGGGCCGGTTCCGCCGGAGGGCGGCCGCCTCGTGGTGGCCGGGGCCGCAGACACCGGCTGGCGCGTCGTCAGCGTCTGGGAGTCGGAGCAGGCACGCGATCGCTTCTTCGCGGAGCGGCTCACGCCCGCCTACGAGGCCGCCGGCCTGTCGTTCGACACCGCGACCATGACGGCATTCGACGTCCACACGCTGGTCGCCGGCGATCTCATGGGGACGGTCGAGTCCCGCTAGATGGTGGACGTTCCGGCGCCGGCCAGCGCCCCCTCCGGCAGCTGGCTGGCCGGCGCCGACGGTCGCCCAGGCGACCGGCGCGCCCGCCGGCTACTCGGCCGACGCGCCCTGCAGCTCGGCCTCGGCCCGCTCGACCGAGCGCCGGCGGGCCTCCTCCTCGGACGGCCCACGGCCCCAGGCCGCCCCACCGCCCGGCAGGGTGATGCGCCGGAACCAGCCCGCGCTGTCGGGGCCGCTCGTGAAGTTCGAGCCGAGGATGGCCGGTCGCAGGATGCAGCCGGCGCGCTCCAGCGCGGCCTCCCGCGCCTCCAGGCCGGTGGGGTCGGACATCTCGCCGGGCAGGGTAACCGGCGAGGCCGGATGCCTCCAGGGTCGCGCCCAGTCCGGCCCGCGCCGCGGCCCCGCCGCCGGTCACGGCAGCTCGGTGCGGGCCTGCCGGCGGCCCGCGGCCCACACCGCCACGGCGCTCGCCGCCAGCAGCACGATGACCGCCGTCGCCGCCGCGGTCTCGGGGGCGCTCACGTCGATCACGCCCTCGACCGCGATCGCCCGCGCGTAGGCGGCGATCGAGAGGCGGTCGGCGGAGGCGGCGAAGGTGGCGATGGAGCCCTCCCACGCCAGGATGTACAGCACCCCGAGCACCATCGGCCGGCGCACCGCCATGGCCAGCCAGGTGGAGACGGCGCAGTAGCAGAGGGCGCTCAGCGCGATGCCGGCGAGCGGCCAGCCGAGGCTGGCGCCGCCGGCGTCGCCGCGAAGCGCCACGAGACCGGCCACCAGGACGCTCGGCACCAGCACGAGCAGGCACGCCGTCCAGGCCGCCAGCGCCTTGGTGAGCACGATCGACAGGCGCGACAGCGGCGTGGAGGCGAGGTAGAGGATCGTGCCGTCCTCGCGCTCCTCCGCCAGGGCGCTCGTGCCGATGACCACAGACACGAACGCCGTGACCGTGGGGATGACCAGCCGCTGCAGCAGGCGCGCCCAGAACACGCGCGGGTCGAGCTCGCCGGCGGCGGCGAACACGACTGCGGCGATGATCGGGATGGCGGCGAGCAGGGCGACCACGATCAGCCGGCGTCCGCCCAGCACGCTGCGCAGTGTGAGCCGGTAGACGGGGGCGCTCAGCAGCGGGCGGGCGGCGATCAGCGCCCGGCCCCCCGCGCGCGCTCGTGCAGGTATGCGTAGACGCTCTCCAGGTCGTCGCCAACCGGCTCCACCCGGCGCAGGCGGGCGCCCACCCGCCGCGCCAGCACCGGCAGCTCGCGGCCGAAGCGCTCCACGTCGGCCGACTCGACGACCATGCCGCCGTCGTCCAGGCGCACCGAGCCCACCAGCCCGGCGCCGACCAGCTCGCGGGCCAGGCCGTGGGTCTGGTCGGTGGCCAGCCGGATGCTGCGCGGACGGTCCTCGATCAGTGCCCGGATCCCGGCCGGCGCGCCGCTGGCCACCAGGTGGCCGTTCACCAGCACCAGCACGCGGGGCGCCATGCGCTCGACCTCGTGCAGCACGTGGGAGGAGACGAGCACGGTGCGCCCCTCCTCGCCCAGCCGGGTGATGAGCGCGATCACCGCCCGCCGCTGGGCGGGGTCG
>JAWVEW010000259.1:0-4689 GCA_033856495.1 Miltoncostaeaceae bacterium
CCGTGCGAGCGCCAGCGCTCTCCTTTTCGGTCCACGACCGCGATCCGCCCGGCGCGACGCACGACCGCGACCCCGGGCGCGGACCCGAACACGAGGCCGCCGAGGGCGCCGGGGCGCGGCCAGGGAAGCCCCCGCACCGCGCCGTCCGGTGGGGTGGTGGTGAGCGTGACGGGGAGTGTTCGGGTCCGCGCCCGGGGTCGCGGTCGTGCGTCGCGCCGGGCGGATCGCGGTCGTGGACCGAAAAGGAGAGCGCTGGCGCTCGCACGGTCGCTTCCGAATCATCGGCACGCCCCGCGTCCTCACCGGCCTCGCCCTCGGAGCGCACTCCCTGGCGTTCTCATTCGACACGATCGGCTCGGGAGCGGGCGATGCGCTCTACGTGGCGCCCCTCGCCGGCCGGGAGCGGCGGGTGACCGGAGAGGGCGGCGAGTCTCCGCTCGGGTGGACGCCGGCGGGCGCGCTCGTGACGAGCCGCTACCTGGGCGGTGAGTCGTTCCGGCTCCTCCTGCGCGCCCCCTGGGGAGCGCTCCTGGGAACACTCGCCAACCGCGCCCGCGTGCCCACCTGGGACCCGGCGACCCGGAGTGCCCTCTTCGTCGCCGCCGGATGGCTGATGCGCTCGGCCGGCGCCAGCGCAAAGCGGATGGCCGACGTGCGGCCGCTCGGGCTCGCGGCTCCGCGCACCATTTCCCTGCTGCGGCCGATCCCCGGCGGCGGCGTCGGCCTGCGCGGCGGCCGATCGGTCCTGACCCTGGGGCGGGACGGCGCGCTGCGTGCCCGTACCCGCCTCCCGCGAGGGTCGATCCAGGGCGATGGGCTCATCCCCTCGCCGGACGGGTCGATGGTCGCCTTTGCCGTCATCTGGGCATCGCCCGGCGGCCGCCGCGCCTCGATCGCGGTGGAGGTCTTGGGCCCGCGCCCCGGGCCGGCTCGGCAAATCGCGGACTGGCAGGTGCGGTCGCCCGGGACGTGCGCCGGCGTGGCCGTCAGCCTGCGCTGGCGCGGCCGTTGGCTCCTCGCCTCCGATGGCCTGGGGACCGTTCTCGCGGCTCGGGCATCCGGCGCTGGCGGCGCGGTCGACCTGTCAGCCGCCGGGCGCGCGCTCGCCGGTGCGGACACGGCGCCGGCGGCGATCGACGCGCGCTGGGGTTGAGCGCAGCCTCGGCGGGCGGGATGCTCGTGGGCCAACCACCAACGTGGCCGGTGTTCTGCCGTGCGAACACCGAGCGAGGCAAGGACGCAGGGAGCCACCGCTATCGGAAATAACGGGGCGACCGAGGACGCAGCATCGCGATGAGTGCGAAGCCGGCAGAACCCGGTAAACGTTCGTGGGCGGCCCGCTAGCTGCGGATCGAGCCCTTCCCGCGGGGCGGCGGGATCCAGGGCTTGCCCGTGGGCGCCGGCTGGTCGGGGCCGCCGACCAGCGGCACCATGCCCGCCAGCGCCTCCATGATGCGCTCGGTCGCGCGGCGGTTGCGGCCGGGGCGGGCGGACGCGCGCAGCTCGTCCATCGGCAGCGGCGGCCCGAACCGCACCCGCGCCGGCCCGCGCAGCAGCTGCGTGTTCCAGACGACCGCGGGGATGACCGTCACGCCCGGGCGCAGCGCCAGATAGCCGGCGCCGGAGAACCCGGGGCGCAGGCGCCCGCCGCGGTTGACGCCCCCCTCCGGGAACATGAGCAGGCACTCGCCGCGGGCGAGGAGGTCGCGGGAGGTCCGCACCGCCCAGAGGTCGGGCGAGGCCCGGCGCACCGGGAAGCCGCCGCTGCGGGTCATCCAGGAGGCGAGCGCCGCGGAGCGGAAGAGCTCCTCCTTGCCCATCATCCAGGACCGGCGCGGCAGCGCCGCGGTCGCGAGCACCAGCGGGTCGATGAACGCCACGTGGTTGCAGACGATGAGGACCGGACCGTCCGGCGGGATGTGCTCCTGCCCGGAGCGGCGCATGCGCAGCGCGAGGTAGGACAGCCCGCCGCCGAACGCGCGGTTCGCCGGCCACAGCCAGGGGGACTGGCGCGGGGGATGGCGGGGCCGCGTCCCGTTTCCGCCGCCGCCTATCTCGCCACCCACCCGCCGCACAGCGGGAAGACCTGGCCGACGAAGCAGTCGGCCGCCTCGCTGCAGAGGTAGGCGGCGAACCGGGCATCCTCCTGCGCCGTCACGAGCCGCCCCAGGGGGACCTCGCGTGCCAGCCGCTCCTGGAACCGCGGGTTTTCCTGGACCTCGGGTGGAAAGTACATCGGGTTCGCGACGAAGTTCTGCGCGATCGCGTTCACCTGCACGTTGTCGCGGGCGAGCTCCACGCCGACCGCCTGGATGTACGAGAGCTGCGCGCCGCGGGCGGCGCTGTAGGTCGAGCTGCGGGGCATTCCGCGCAGGGCGGACGCGCTGCCCATCAGCAGCACCTTGCCCGACCGGCGCTCCACCATCTGCGGGAGGACCGCGCCCATCAGCCGCGGCAGCGGATCGACCATGTGCGCGAACACGGTGCGCCACTCGTCGTCGGTCACGTCGGCGGCCCTCGTGGTCGGGGCCGGTACCCCGAGGTTGGCCACCAGCACGTCGACCCGTCCGGCCGCGCGCACGACGCTCGCCGGCGCGTCGGGATCGCCCAGCGCCCGCTCGTCGGCGATGACCTCGGCGCCGCACTCGGCCAGCACCTCGCAGAGCGGCGGACCCATGAAGTCCGCCGCCTGCGTCACGAGAATGCGCTTCCCAGCGAGATCGCTCAACGACCGTCCGCCCCGGTTGCGAGACGCCCGCGAGTGCAGCGCCGGTCTGGATCCTAGGGACCGGCCGCGTGGGTGCGCCGGCGGCCGGCCCGGCAGGATGGTCGTATGCGGATCGTCATCTGGCACGGCTACCTGCTGGGCGGCACCGGCTCGAACGTCTACACCCGCTCGCTCGCACGAGCGTGGGCGCGCTCGGGGCACGACGTCGTGGTCATCTGCCAGGACCCGCACCCCGAGGAGCACGACCTGCTGGGCGCGCGCGTCGTGCGTCCGGACATCGGACCCCTGCTGCCGGTGTTCGTCCTCGACCGCTACGAGGACGTCGAGCCGCGTCTGCTTGCCGACATGACGCCGGCCGAGCTCGGCCGCGTGGTGATGGCGAACGCCGCAGCGCTTCGGGCCGAGCTTCCGGCCGACCTGGTGCTCGTGAACCACGTGCTCCTGGGCGCGCCGGTCGGCGCCGCCGCCGGCGCGCCGTTCGTCGTCAAGACGCACGGCTCTGAGCTCGAGTTCGCGATGCGGGGCAACGCGCCTCTGTGTGAGTGGGCCGCCGCGACCCTCGCCCCGGCGCGCGCCGTCGTGGCCGGGTCGGAGCACATCCGCGGGGTGCTCGCCGAGGTGGTCGGCCCGGGCCCGTACCTCGACCGGGTCGCGGTGATCCCGCCCGGGGTCGACGTCGATGCCCTGCGTCCCGAGTCGCGCGAGGCGGCGCTCGGCGCGCTCGTGGCCGAGGCCCGCCGCGACCCCGCGAATCCGCCATCGGACCACGACGAGCGCCGGCCCGACGAGGGCAACGCGGAGCGCCTCGCCGCCTTCCTCGCGGGAGACGCCCGGACGGTCGTCTACGTCGGCAAGCTGAGCCGGGAGAAGGGCGTCCACCTGCTGCTGCAGGCGCTGGCGCGCCTCGACGCCCGGGCGGTGATCGTGGGGTTCGGTCCGGAGCGGGCCTCCCTGGAGCGCCTCGCCGGCGAGCGTGTGCTCTTCACCGGCGCCCTCGAGCACCGCCACCTCGCGCACCTGTGGCCCCTCGCCGACGTGAGCGTGACGCCGTCGGTGTTCCCCGAGGCCTTCGGCATGGTCGCCGCCGAGGCGGCGGCGTGCGGCTCTCCTCCCCTGGTGGCGCGCCATTCCGGCCTGGCCGAGGTGGCGGCGGGCCTCGAGGCCGAGTACCCGGCGCGCCTTCGGCACCTCGCCTCGTTCGCGCCGGGCGACGTGGACGATCTGACGGCGAAGCTCGCCTCGATCCTCGCGCTCCCCCGGGAGGATCGAGACGCCCTCGGCATGGCCGCGCGGCGCGCCGCCGTGGGCCGCTGGAGCTGGGACGGGGTGGCCGTGGCGCTGCTGGCGCTCGCAGCGGACGCGCCGGCGTGAGCATCCCCCCGCCCGGGGACGGCCGGCGCGGCCGACCGTTGGCCCTGCGCGAATGGGGCTCGGGCCCCGCCGTGCTGCTGATCCACGGCTGGTGCGGGATCAAGGAGGCCTGGGGGCCGCTGCCGGAGGCGCTCGCGGCGGCCGGAATGCGCGTGGTGGCGGTCGATCTGCCGGGTTGGGGCGAGACGCCGGCGCTCGGCCGGCGGCGGCACTCGGCGGAGGACTACGCGGGCGCGCTCGCCCCGCTGGCGTCCCGGCTCGGAGCGTCGGCGCTCGTGGGCCACTCCATGGGCTGCCAGCCCGCCCTGCTTCTGGCGGCCCGACTGCAGGCAGTCCGCGCGCTGGTGCTGCTCGCGCCCCCGGCCGTCCGCGTCGACAGGATCGCCCTGCCTCCGCGCAGTCTGACTGAGCTCGTCTCCCTGCCCGCCATCGGGCTTCCCGCCACGCGGCTGGCGCTGCTCGCGCTGAAGCTGGGCCGGCCTGCGCCCGCGGTCCGCTACCGGCGCACCGTCGCCGATCTGGCGACCCTCGAGGGCCCCGAGGCGGCGGCGGTGCTCCGATCGGTGGACCGCGCCTTCCTGCGCACGCCG
>JAWVEW010000260.1:0-3222 GCA_033856495.1 Miltoncostaeaceae bacterium
CGCTCGTCACCGTCTTCGGCCCGGCGAGGAGCAGATCGGTGGATCCAGGCCAAGGTCCCCAGTTCACTGCGCGCGAGCACGGCGCGGCCAGGCGGCGCGGGATCCGCGCCGGTGAGCTCGCACGTCACGCGGGGCCGCTCTTCCGCAGCGCGACGGCGGCGCGCGCCAGACGGTGCGCCCGGCGGGCGGGCAGCCGCCCGGGGGGGAGCTCGACCACGAAGGCTGTCGTCGCCGGCAGGCGGTGGTTCTGCCAGCCCGACGCGCTGCCGGGGTAGCGCGCGAGCCGTCGCGTCGGCAGGCCGCTGAGCCGTGCGTATCGGCGCTCGACCGCCGGCCGTCCTCCGGAGAGGTCCACGAGTCCGAGCGGCTGATGGAACCAGATCGTCACCGCGGGCCGGATGCGCCGGATGAGGCGCCAGGCCAGCCGGCTCTCGGGCTCCGACAGCGGCCGCCGGCCGGCGTACTCGGCGGCACCGGGGGGGCCGAGCGGGCGCCACCGGTACGGGAAGTTGCGGTTGAGGTCGACCCCGCGGGCGTTCGCGCGAGTGCCGGCCGCGACGCCGTCCGGGTTCAGGTCCGGCACGATCCACAGGTCGAGCTCCGGGGGTGCAGGGCCGCGGAGGAGGTCCCGGGCCACCGCGAGGCCCGCCGGCTCGTTCCCGTGGATGCAGCCCACGACCAAGATGCGCCGGCCGCTGTCCGGGTCGCCCAGGCGGACGACGTCGATCGGCCGCCCCGACACCGAGCGCCCGAGCACCCCGGAGCGGCGGATCGCGACGTCGCCGGCGGGCGGCGGGGGGTTGGGGGGCGGAAGGGCGATCACGGCCGCCACGCGCCCCGGCCCGTGACGGCGGCGGCGCGCGTGGCGGCGTCCAAATCCGCTAGCTCGTGGCCGCGCTCGGCCGCGGCGGCGGCTCGTGCGCCTCGCGCGGCGCGGGGCCGCCCTCCTGCTTGGCAGCACGCTCGGTCGCATCGGCCCGCGTCGCTGTCAGGAAGACGACGAGCGCGAGGATGACCGCCAGGAAGATGATGCTGGTCACCGTCGTGCCGAGGCCCAGGCCGCCGTCGTTGCGCGCCTGTGAGAGGTAATCCCCGATCGACGCGCCCAGCGGCCGCGTCAGGATGTACGCGATCCAGAAGCCGAGGATGGCGTTGAGCCCGACGGCGTATCGGGCGAGCGCGATCACGCCGATCATCCCGGCGAACAACAGCGCCGAGTTGAAGTAGCCGACGCTCAGCCGCTCGGCGGTGAGGTCGCCGGCCGCGGTTCCGAGCGCGAACGTGAAGAGGATCGACAGCCAGTAGAACGCCTCGCGCCTGGTGGTCACGATGCTGTGGATCGACAGCGTCCGTTCGCTCACGTACCAGGCGGCGAAGACCACCGCCAGCGCGGCGCTGAAGACGATTGTGGTCGTCACCAGCGAGACGCCGAAGTTGTCGGTCAGGTTGTCCGTGATCAGCGTACCCACGATGCTGATCAGCACGACGGACAGCCAGTAGACGCCGGGCACGTAGCGGCGCCGGCGGAACTGCACAGCCAGGGAGGCGACCAGCAGGCCGCTCATGGCGTACGTCGTGTACGTCAGGCCGAGGTTGAGATTGGTGTTGAGGAAGTCGGCCGCGGTCTCGCCGACCGTGGTGCACAGGATCTTGATGATCCAGAAGCACAGCGTGACTTCGGGAACCTTGTTGAGCATCCTGCGATCGAGCGCTACATCGTTCTTGGATGGCGCGAGAGTAGTCACGGCCCGGCATGGTAGCCTCGCCTTCCTGACGGGCGCCTGACGTGAGATGGGGAGCATTCACACGAAAATTTAACTCAAGTCTGAGCACCCGCTGCCGACTATGATGTGCCCGCGCTGCTTCACCACGGGCTGCGCGACACACTTCGGGCACACTCCAAGCACATATGGTGCCGATGATCACGATATGTGTTCGCTCCGCGCGAGCGGCGACGACGTCACGTCCTGCACGGGGTCGGCGTTCCCGTCCGACCGGCGGAGCCAGAGCGTGAGGACGGCGGGCCGGCGTTGGGTGATGGAGAGCCGCCCCCCCTCGGCCTGGGCGAGGGCCTGCGCGAGCGCGAGCCCGATGCCGTGCCCGTGAGATGATGGCGCGCGCCGCGGGAAGGTGTCATCTGCGGCATCGCCGAACCCCAGCCCCTCGTCGCCAACGTCGACGGCGAGCCACTGCCCGCTTGCGCGCACGACGATCGTGACCGGTCCGGCACCGTGCCGGTGGGCGTTGTCGAGGAGCACCTCGAGGATCTCGGTGACAAGCGTCGGTGCGGCGGCGGCGACCTGCCGGCCGTGGGGCTGGACCACGCGCAGGGGGCGGGCCTGCGCGGCCAGCGGGCCGCGCCAGCGCTCCTGGACATCGTCCAAGAGGACGGCGAGATCGGTCACGACCGTCGGCTGCGGCGCGTCGCGCGCGACCGCCAGGAGCGTGTCGATGGTCGCCTGCAGCCGATCGACCTGCGCGAGCGCGCGGTGCAGCTCCGGCGGCGGATCGCCCCGCAGCTCGATCGCCTCCAGCTCGATGCGCAGTGCGGCGAGCGGCGTCCGCAGCTGGTGGGAGGCGTCGCTGCTGAACGCGCGCTCGCGCACGATGAGGTCATGCAGGCGACCGGCGGTGTGGTCGAGGGCGGCTGCGATCTGATCGGCTTCGCGCACGCCGCCGCGCGGCGCGCGGGCGGTGAAGTCCCCGTGCCCCAGGCGGCGGGCGGCGGCGGCCAGCCGCTCGAGCGGCAGCGCAAGGCGTCGCGCGAGGACGACGGCCGCCAGTACGGCGAGCGCGACCAGGAGGCCGGCGAGGCCGGCGAGCGCGAGCCACGCGAGGTGGGTGTCCCTCGCGACCGCGCCATCGCTTCGCTCGCCGCGAAGCGCGCCGGCAATGCGCTCGCGTACGAGCAGGGGCACGGCGGTGACGAGGCGCCCGTCCGTGGCGAGATCGGCGGGGGACCCCCCGCGGAGCGCGGCCCGCACGGGCGGGTCAGCCGTGGCCGGGCCGCGTCCGGCGATGCGCCGGCCGGTCCGGTCGTAGACGGCGAGCCGATCCCGGCTGGCCGGCAGCTCGACGCTGTCCGTACCCGGAGCCCCGAGGTCGACGGTGCGGGTGGCGGCGATCGTGTCGCGCTGGAGGCGCAGCAGCGCCTCGTTGCGGTAGGTGCGCTGCAGCACGAGCGCCAGCGGCAGCGCGAACAGGACGACCGCGACGGCGGCG